>DAIEIW010000080.1:0-12633 GCA_027351205.1 Acidithiobacillus sp. | reverse complement strand
GGCGGAGTTGCAGGTCATGAGTCGGCTTCTGCACGATTCCATGACCGAGTCGGTATTGCCGGACTGGGCGGCGGCAGAGACCATCTTTGCCCACCCGGAACCCGCATCACTGACCCGCATTCCTCTGCACAAAGAGGGGCGTGCCGCCTTGCTTTCGGCCAATAACGATATGGGGCTCGCTCTCGCTCCGACGGAACTGGATTATCTTTTTGATTATTTTTCTGGCTTGGGCCGCGATCCCAGTGATGCCGAGCTGATGATGTTTGCGCAGGCCAATTCCGAGCACTGCCGGCACAAGGTGTTCAATGCAGCATACCGCCTGGATGGCCAGGATCAGGCCCTCAGCCTCTTCGCCATGATTCGCGAAACCCACCGTCTGCACCCGCAGGGGACGTTGTCGGCCTATAAGGACAATGCTGCGGTCATCGCGGGCGGCGCACTGAGCCAGCCTTTTGCGGTGGGCGTGTCGGGAGCGTATGCCGTAGCGGAAGAACGCACAGCTATTCTGATGAAAGTCGAAACCCACAACCATCCGACGGCCATTTCGCCCTTTCCCGGAGCAGCCACGGGGAGTGGAGGCGAGATTCGCGACGAGGGCGCCACCGGGCGAGGCGGCAAGCCCAAGGCGGGTTTGACTGGCTTCTCGGTGTCACATCTGCGGATTCCTGGCTATATCCAGTCATGGGAGTCGAATCCTTACGGAAAGCCGGCGCGTATCCGCTCGGCGCTGGACATCATGCGCGAAGGCCCCCTGGGGGCTGCAGCCTTCAACAACGAATTCGGCCGCCCGGCCATTGCCGGTTATTTCCGGGTCTTCGAATGTGATCAGGATGGGCTGCACCGCGGCTACCACAAACCCATCATGCTGGCCGGCGGTATGGGTCAGATCCGCCCCCTGCTGGTGGAGAAGAAGCCGCTGCCGGAAGGCGCCAGGGTGCTGGTTATCGGCGGTCCGGCCATGCTCATCGGTTTGGGTGGCGGTGCCGCTTCCAGTGTGGCCAGCGGGGCAGGGGATGAGCAACTGGATTTTGCCTCGGTGCAGCGCGGCAATCCGGAAATGCAGCGCCGGGCCCAGGAGGTGATCGAGCGTTGTATTGCTCTGGGAGAGGATTCCCCCATTTTGTCCATCCATGATGTCGGGGCGGGCGGGCTCTCCAACGCCATTCCCGAGTTGCTGCACGATGGTGGTCGTGGCGGCCACCTGCAACTGCGGGCGGTGCCTAATGAAGAACAGGCCATGTCGCCCATGCAGATCTGGAGCAATGAGGCGCAGGAGCGTTATGTGCTGGCCGTGGCGGCAGCAGACTTGCTGCGTTTCACGGAGATCTGCGCCCGCGAGCGCTGCCCCTGGGCGGTTCTGGGAGAAGCCACTGCGGGGGATGCCCTGATTCTGGAGGATTCCCTGCTCCATGACCGGCCGGTGGATATGGCCCTCAGCGCCCTCCTGGGCTGCCCGCCACGCATGGAGCGGGACAGCCGCCATGTGCCGTTCGATTTGCGGCCACTGGACCTGTCCGGCGCCGACCTGCGCACTGCCGCCTATGCCGTCCTGCGCCATCCCTCGGTGGCCAGCAAGGAATTCCTCATCACTATCGGTGACCGCAGTGTCGGCGGCCTGATTCACCGCGACCAGATGGTGGGGCCGTGGCAGGTGCCGGTGGCCGATTGCGGCGTTACGGCAGCGGACTTCTGGAATAACCACGGCGAGGCCATGGCCATCGGCGAGCGCGCCCCGGTGGCGGTGTTGAATCCCGCAGCCAGCGCCCGGCTGGCTATTGCCGAAGCCCTCACCAATCTTTTTGCCGCGGATATAGCCGCGCTGGGCGATATCAAGCTCTCGGCCAACTGGATGGCGGCGGCAGATCATTCCGGAGAAGATGCAGCGCTCTATGACGCGGTACGTGCTGCGGCACAGGAACTCTGTCCGGCGCTGGATCTTGCCATCCCGGTGGGTAAAGACTCCCTGTCCATGCGCACTATCTGGCGAGAGGAAGGCGTGGAAAAGGCCGTCGTGTCGCCCCTGTCGGTGATCATCTCGGCCTTCGCGCCTGTGGCGGATTTGCGGAAGAGCTGGACCCCTCAGTGGTCTGCTCAAGCGGATACGGATCTCTGGCTGGTGGACTTGGGGTGTGGCCGACTCGGCGCCTCCATTCTGGCCCAGACTTTGGGGCAGATGGGCGACAGTGCCCCCGATCTGGATGCTCCGGGGTTGTTACGCGGCCTGTTCACCGCATTGCAGGCTTTGCGCATGCGGGAACTGGTGCTGGCCTACCATGACCGCTCCGACGGAGGTCTCTGGGCGACCCTTTGCGAAATGTCTTTCGCCAGCCGCTGTGGGGCGGACATTCAACTGCCTTCGGGGGCGGATAGTTGGTCCTTTCTCTTTGCCGAGGAGCCAGGGGTGATCATTCAGACCTCGACCACCCAGCACGCGCAAATCATACAGATTTTTGCCGATGCCGGCCTCGCTGGACGGGCTCAGGTCATTGGTCAGGTAAAGACTGACCACTGGCGTTTACAAGTGCAGCAGGATGGCCAATCCGTCCTGAACGAAGCCGTCGCTGACCTACTGCGCACCTGGGCGGAGACCAGTAACCGGATGCAGGCCCTGCGCGATGATCCGCTTTGCGCCCAGGAGGCCTTTGCTATGGTGGCCAGTGAAGATGCGCCGCTGTTCTCCCGTCTGTCCTTTACCCCGCAGATGCCGATGATTCAGACCGGGGCCAGGCCCCGCGTGGCGATCCTCCGGGAGCAGGGTGTCAATGGCCAGATCGAGATGGCGGCGGCTTTCCATCGCGCCGGTTTTACCGCCGTGGACGTACATATGAGCGACCTTGCGGCCGGTCGTCATCGCTTACCGGATTTCCAGGCAATGGCCGCTTGCGGCGGCTTTTCCTACGGAGATGTGTTGGGTGCCGGTGCGGGCTGGGCCAAATCGATCCTTTTCCATGATCGTCTGCGGGACGATTTTGCCGCCTTTTTCGCCAATACCTCGCGCCTCGCCTTGGGCGTATGCAATGGCTGTCAGATGTTGGCGGAACTGCGCGACATTATCCCCGGCGCTGCGCACTGGCCGCATTTTGCACGCAATCGCTCGGAGCAGTTCGAAGCGCGGCTGGCCATGGTCGAGGTCGCGGATTCGCCGTCGCTGTGGTTCGCGGGTATGGCGGGCACTTACGCGCCTATCGTTATCGCCCACGGCGAAGGCCGGGCGCACTTCGCCGGGGATCAGCCGGTGGCGGCGCCCGTTACCATGCGCTTTGTGGATGCCCAGGGACAGCCCGCGGTGCAGTATCCAGCCAATCCCAACGGCTCCCCGCAAGGCGTTGCTGGCGTCTGCAATGAGGATGGCAGGGTGTCTATCCTCATGCCGCACCCGGAGCGGGTCGTGCGCAGTTTACAGATGAGCTGGCGGCCGCCGGAGTGGGGTGAGGCTACACCATGGATTCAGATTTTTGTGAACGCACGGAGCGCGTTGGGGTAATGTTTGGAGCAAAATAAGAGATTTCCCTATCGATGCGGTCGGCTTTCTCCCCTAACAAAGCCGCATGGGATATCTCATGTTGATCGATTTCCGACACCCCCACCGGTCAGTGAAGGCGGGTGCGTTGCCTTCTGCACGCGATCTCTTGGCACATACACGGCAAGGAGGCGGAGTGGATCGGCGCCGATGCCTATATCAGCGACATCAGCGCCCACGTCAACATCTAGGCCGGATCGGATATAAGACGGCAACCCGACCTCAACATGCCAGACATCTTGCGGACCTCCTTGGTTGCAGGTACCGGTATCGTTCCCCCTTCTTTATCTTGCGTTTCATTTTCTTCTGTTAGGCGCCCTTTTTGGGGGGTCGTCTACCGGGTAGACGGCCCGCTGAAGAGGCTGCCTGGAACGCGATACCTATGTACAATCTGAGTTTCTGCGCTTGCCCGCGTTTTTGGGGCTGCGCCCCCGACCACGACTTGGAGAGCCCCTCATGCTACGAGTTTTTTCTTTTCTTGCCCTGGTGGGAGTATGGGCCACGCTGTCCACAGGCGCTATGGCTCACCCAATCATGAACGAATCCCCCGTGGAACCCGGCTTGTGGGACATGACGATTACCGGCACCATCCATGTTCCCTCGGCTAACGTCAACGAGCCAGTTCACCGCAATGTGCACGTCTGTATCCAGGCACATGAATCTCCAGCAGAGCCTTTTCTTCCTTCCAAACACGGTCATTGCAGGATAACCCACGCGCCGATGGCGAATGGAAAGGAGCACTGGAAAATTCACTGTACCGCGCCCCATGCCGTCGTCAATCAGATGGGGTGGATTCAGAGCCTCCCGCAGACCTTGGACTCCCATTGGCGGATCACCGAAACCATCACGGGTCCGGCGAGCTACACCACAGAAACCACGATGCAAATGCGGGGTACTCGGATCGGTCCCGACTGCGGCTCCGTTCGGTAAATAGACGCCCGGATAAAATCGACGAATCCTAGCCAAGGGATGGCAGGTATTGCGCTGACGAGTTCGCTCATTCGTCTACCGGGTAGACGATCAGGCGTGCAGGCAACCGCATTTCGTTGGATCTGAATACCAGGGTGCCATGCTGCACCTCACGCCGCACCCGGATTCAAGGCTGAGTGCAGCATAATTGCAGCGAGAAAGCAACAAGGGGTTAGGCTTTTTTTCCTAACCCATTGTTTTATTTGGTGGAGCGGAGGAGGATCGAACTCCCGACCTTCGCATTGCGAACGCGACGCTCTCCCAGCTGAGCTACCGCCCCATTGCCGCGTAGGATAAAGGCAACGCCCCGGTAATGCAATGGGGCGGCATACGGTGCTGGAAATGCGGAACCTTACGCCCGGCCCACCACTACGACATCACTGCCAAAAGTGAATATTTCTGGTGTCAGTCCCGCCTCAGTGAGGGCTGCGGCAATTTCCTCCGGATGCAGGAAATGGTTGCCCTGTACATGTTCGGTCAGGTTTTGAAAGGCCATGCCGCGTAGCGGCGGCTCACGCAGCACGCGGTGATCGTCGGGCCAGGCCGGTTCCCAGATGACGATGGCGCCTCCTGGTTTCAGGCTGGCGTGCAGTCGTTGAAAAATCTCACCACGGTTTTCCCAGACATGATGCAGGGCGCGATTCATGGCGATGAGGTCGGCAGTCTCTGGCAGGGAAAACTGATGGATATCGCCTTCATCAAAATGCAGGCGATCCGCAATGCACTCCCTTTTGGCTTTTTCCGTAGCCTGGCGGATGTTTTCGGCGAAACCATCTAGTCCCAGACCGCGCAGATGTCCACAGCGTGCGGCGAGTGCCCGCAAATACCAGCCATTGCCGCATCCCAGGTCCACCGCCAGCCCGCCGCGGGCATCGACTTCGGCAAAGATGGGGACGGCTGGGCAGATTTTCTCCTCGAACGTCTTGCGAAAATTGTTCTCCAGCATCAGCCCGAACCAGGGCAGAATAGTTTCGCGTTCGGCCAGCACCTTTTCACCGGGACGCTCACCCGTGCGCATGAGACCCGCCGCCCGCTCCGCCATGTGTGCAGAAAGTACGGCACCCACCGCTACGCCCACGCGGCTGTTTTCGGCTTCCGGGCGCATGCTCTCGCCATCCTCACTCAGCCGCCACTGCCCGTTATCGGTCAGCTCCAGCCAGCCAAAGGCATAGGCGGCATCACACCAGCGCAGCACGTAGCCGGTATCCATCCCGGCAGCGGCCGCCAGCGCTGCGCTGTCCGCGGTGCCCAGAGCATGGAGGGTGCTAAAAAGCCCGTTGACGACGCCAATGAAAGCGATGTTTAGGGATAATGCACCTTGAGCCTGCTGCCGAAGTTCATCCATGCTGCGTAACGCCATGTCACATTCCCTCGTTCAGATGAGATATTTCACACCGACCACCGCGAGTACCGCGAGGGTCCCCATGAGAAAAGCCCTTTGATTGATACGCAGATGCAGGCGATTGCCTGTCCATAAACCGAGCAGCACCGGTGGGATCAGCAGGAGAAAACCCACCGTCAGTTGCCAGGTCAGCAGGGCCAGTGCGAGGTACATAAAGGCCCGCAGAATATTGTCTGTGAGGGCGATACCTTGAAACGTGGCGCGAAAGGCGCGTTTGTCGAGATGGCGCATTTGCAGGTAGGCCACAATAGGTGGTCCCCCGCCGCCATACAAGCTGCCCACCACGCCACCGAAAATGCCCAGCGGCATTCCCCAGGGCAAGGCGACCTGGGGTAGTCGCTCAGGCTTCATGAGCAGCGCATAGAACACGTAGGCGAGAATGAACACGCCGAGAAAGCGGGTAAGATTCTGGGCATTGGTATCGGCGAGAATAAAGGAGCCGAAGGCCAGCCCGATCACGCTGCCGGGAATCAGCCAGCGCAACTCCGGCCAGCGCATTTCCCGGAAGTCATAGGCGCCGAGCAGTACGGAACCGAGCAGATCCAGCAGCAGCACCACGGGCACTACTTCTTTGATGGGGAAGATAAGCGTCAGGAGCGCCACCGAAATCAACCCGGAGCCAAAGCCGATCACTGCGCGGACATAAAAGGCGACCAGAATAATCACCCCGGCGATGGCCCAGAGCAATGGATTTTGGATCAGCGTGGCGTAGGAGAGGGAAGCGTGCGTCAACATACCGACCAGTCTATATCCTTTGCGGACGAGCTTCCATAAAAAGGTTGCGAACGATATCCCTATACAGAATACTACCCTGTAGGCAACCATAAAAAAATAGACTACTATCAAAGCATCCTGAGAAATTACTTGAACCTGATACAGACGAGCGGTGAGGTGTTATTCCCATGCTGGCCTCCATTTCTGCACCCGACACATCATCCGGACGCACCACCGCGAAACGCCTGCCGCCGATGCGCTTGTGGCTCCCCTACGTGCTTTTATGCGCAACAATGCTGCTGTGTTGTATGCCACCTGCCCAGGCCGGAACCAGCGGCCTGCCTCCCATAGATGCGCGGGCATTCATTCTGATGAATGCCGATACTGGCGCGATCATCGCCACCAAAAATGCCTATCGGCCCTACGCCATCGCCAGCATTACCAAGCTGATGACGTTGTATCTGCTCTTCAAGGATATCGACAGCGGTCATCTGCAGCTGAACCAGCATTTTGTGCCCTGCCGGGCGGCGCTGCAGACGGGGGGGTCTAGCATGTTTATGCATCCTGGCCTGCCTTTTACCATTGCACAACTGATCCTTGGGATGACTGTGCCGTCCGGCAACGACGCCGCCGTGGAGGCGGCGCATCTGGTAGCCGGCAGTGTGCCTGCCTTTGTTGCCGAGATGAACCAGACGGCGCGCAAGATCGGGATGCTTTCCACCACCTTCCATGATCCCGATGGGTTGCCGCATCCCAACAACATGGCCAGTCCTTACGATGTGGCCGTCCTCACCCGCACGCTCATGACCCAGTTTCCGCAGTTCATGCCCTTTTTTAGGCACGAAAACTTCACTTACGCGGGCATCACCAGCCCCAATCCCAATTTGCTGGTGGGACGCGTGCCCTTTATCACCGGCATGAAAAGTGGCTATACCGACGCTGCAGGGCATTGCCTTGTCGCTACGGGCACGCAGAATGGTATCAGGCTGATCGCGGTGATTCTCGGCGTACCATCTTTCCGTGACGAAGGCCGCGGGTTCTGGCGGGCTTCCTGGCAGAGCCTCAAGTTGCTGGACTGGGGTTTCGCCCGCACCCTCTGGCTGCCTTCGGTACCGCATCTGGAGCGAACCTCGGCCCGGTGAACCCGGCCTTCATTCGCCGAAGTGCGGTACCTGTGCCACGCTTGCTGAACTGCCGGGTGGTTTCTTCAGGAACATGATCAGCGGAATCAAAATCAGAAAGCCATAAAAAACCAGCATAAAGGCATCCAGCGTTCCGCGCATGTTCGCTTGGTCATAAACGACGACGTTACCCAGTACCTGCCAGGTTGTCGGCCCCGGAGTCAGGCCTGCTGCCGTAAGATAGCGGTGAAAAGCTGGATTGAACGGATTGATGACCCCTCCCATCTGATTCCAGCCCACCTGTGTTTCCTGAGTCACCACCGTCGAAACGATGGCGATACCGATGCTTCCGCCCAGGGTCCGCATCAGGTTGAAAATGCCCGAGCCCTCCGCCTGTTGGGCTTTTTTGAGGGTCGTAAAAGCCAGGGTGAAGAGCGGGATTGTCACCAGGCCAAAACCGATACCGCGAATGAAACTGGGCCAGATCACCCAGGCCATGCTGATATTCAGATTGTAGAGGGTGGTGAGATAAGTGCCGAATGCTCCGAAAACGATGCCCACCAACACGATATTGCGTGGATTGATGCCACGTCCCAGCATGCGCCCCGCGAACATCATGGCGATCATGGCACCGATACCCTGCGGTGCCATCACCAGTCCCGCAGTAAATGCCTCATAGCGCATCAGACCCTCCAGCATGATAGGCAGAATCACCATGGTTCCGAAGAGGGCGAGACCGAATATGCCGATCCCCATGCTGCCGATGGACAGATTCCGGTCTTTGAGCAGACGCAAATCCACTACGGGATAGGGTGTGCCCAGAGAGCGCCAGACGAAAAAAAGCATACCCAAAATGGCGCAGATCGTCAGGATGATAATGGTCCGCGAACTGAACCAGTTATCCTGATCACCCAGGCTCAGCATGCCTTGCAGGCTGCCCAGCCCTACGGCCATTAGCGCGAAGCCTATCCAGTCCACTGGACGGGGAGTGGTGCTCTTGCCGCCGTCGGGAATGGTCCGCATGAGCAGGAAAGCGAGGATACCAAAGGGAATATTCACATAGAACACCCAGCGCCAACTGAGCGTGTCCGTCAGATAGCCACCCAGGGTAGGGCCCAGGATCGGACCCAGCATGATGCCCATGCCGAGAATGGCCATGGCCTGGCCACGCTTGTCGGACGGGTAGGCGCCAAGCATGATGGTTTGCCCTACGGGGGCCAGAGAGGCACCAAAAATGCCTTGCAGGAAACGCCAGAGCACGATTTCCACCAGACCATGGGATTGCCCGCAGAGCACGGAAGAAATCACAAAGCCGACCACACTCCAAAGCATGATGGTGCGTTGACCATAGCGTTCCACCAGTAACCCGGTGAGGGGCAGGATGATCACGTTGGCGACCATGTAACTGGTAAGCACCCAGGTGATCTGATCGCTGTTGGCATGCAGGGAGCCGCGCATGTAGGTCAGCGCTACGTTGACAATAGTCAGGTCGAGCACCTGCATGACTACCGCCAGCATGACCGCGACCGTAATGGTAAGACGTGAAGCCGGGCTCTCTTGCGCCACGGATGGGCTCCTCTCTGGGGCGGATGGTCCTGCAAGTACCGATCCGCTTTGCGCACGCCGACGCCGGTCCGACGAATGCACCAGCCCGGATACCGACCGTTCGGTCACTATAAGGTGGGTGTCACGGTCTGGCAAGCCTGCGGCTTCATCGCGTGAGACACCACCCGGTCGTCATAAAAAAGCCGGCCCATAGGCCGGCCGGTCAGACAGTAGACGCTCAGCCAGCACGCAACACGGCCAGATTCCGCAGGTCCCGGCCGTCTGAAAATGCCTGTTGAAGTTGCTCGTCCGTGACATTAGCAAAGCAGTATCCCGCTTCTTCCAGTTGATAAATTAGGGAGATGAGCTCGAATTCCTGTTCCATTTCCTGTTCCATTTCCTGTTCCATAGCATCATCCTCATCAGTAAATAAGATATAGCTAACATACATTAATTCTATTGATATGTAAATATCATAGATATCTAATATAGGGAGACCTCTGCGTCACAAGTTAGGTTAGGACCGTTCTGGCGGTAGGCAGGGGGGATCACGGGGCGTGGGCGTCTGGCGTAGCAACTCTTCCTCATCACTACGCAACCAGCGCCATTCGCCGGGCCGCAGTTCGCCGAGAGGCAGATTTCCCACCGCTACGCGAATCAGTCGCAACACTTCCCTATCACAGGCGTCAAGGAGGCGCCGAATCTGGCGATTGCGTCCTTCCTGCAAAATAAACTCCAGCCATTGGGTTTTGCCACCGCAGCGTAACTCCCTGATCTGCATAGACAGGCACAGTTCGCCGTCAAGCACGGAGCCAGTCGCGAGCTGAGCTGCAGTACCGGTAGAGAGGGGTGGGCGAATCTGCACATGATAGGTTTTGGCCACATGCTGATCCGGATCCAGCAGTCGTTGCGCCCAGTGTGGATCGTTGCTGAAAAGCAATAGGCCAGAGCTGGCCTGATCCAGGCGTCCGACGGGTGCCAGCCATGGAGTCCCGGGCAGCAGGTCGTATACGGTGGCACGCCCTCTTTCATCCTGGCGAGTAGTAAGAACGCCGCGCGGCTTGTGTAGCAGCAAAACCTGGCGGGTGTTGGCGGTGATGTCGAGACCATCGATCCGGATACCGGGGCTGGACAGGGGGAAGCGTGCCTCGGGATCAAGGATCCGGCGACCGTCTACCTCTACCCGCCCGGCACGAATCCATTCCACCGCAACGGTCCGGGAACACAGCCCCGCTTTGGACAGGATGCGGGCAAGCCCAAAGCGGGGGGCACTTTGGTCTTGGCCAAACTTTGGACTATGATCTGAAGGATGTTTCACCAGACTGCCCAAAGGAGTCGATCATGGCACATGAAGCGTTGCATGAATCCCCCGAGTCTCTGTCTCCCGAAACCATAGATATCCACCGAGCCATTTCTTCGCTCATGGAGGAGTTTGAGGCGGTTGACTGGTACCAGCAGCGCGCTGATGCCTGCACCGATCCTATTCTCAGGCAGGTGCTGGAACACAACCGGGATGAAGAAATTGAACATGCCGCTATGGTCCTCGAGTGGTTGCGCCGCAAAATGCCGCGTTTGGATAAGGAGTTGCATGCATATTTGTTCAGCGAAGGCTCGATCGCCGGCCACGAAGCCAGGATGGTAGGACGGGACTGAGTGAGGTGCCGTTATCACGGTACGAAACGCACGCAGAGGTCATTATAGAAGTTCAGCCCGAGCGCGGTGGGCTGCAGGATACCATCTTCCATGACCACCAGTCCGTCGCGTTCGGCCCGGCGGAGTTGCGGTTGAATGATTTGCAGAGACAGGCCGGTCCGTTCCGGGAAGAGCGCTACCGGGAAGCCATCGGTCAGGCGCAACGCGTTGAGCATGAACTCGAAGGGCCTGTCGGCGGATAAAATCGGCTCCCGGTCGCCGAGGATGTCGAGAACACTGAGCGCATCGTCCATATAACTTTCGGGGCGGCTGGGTTTGCGGTTGCGCCAGATGCCTTCGGGAAGGGTGATTTTGCCGTGAGCTCCGGCGCCGATGCCGATATAGTCACCATAGAGCCAGTAGTTGCGGTTGTGCTGGCAGCGATGACCGGGCCGGGCATGGGCGGATATTTCGTAGCGCTCCATGCCGGCCTCCCGGAGTTGCCGGCGCAGGACATCTTCCATGTCGGCGGCTTGGTCGCTGTCCGGCAGATCGGCGGGTGGATGGGTCGAAAATGGGGTTCCGGCTTCCAGCGTGAGTTGATAGAGGGACAGATGAGGGGGCGCATAGTCCAACGCCGCGCGCAGATCGGCCTGCGCTGCGGCGAGATCCTGCCCCGGCAGGGCAAAAATGAGATCGAGGTTATAGCTCTCGAATTCAGCCGCGATGGCGAGCTCCACGGCCCGGTGGGCTGCGGCGGCATCATGGATACGCCCGAGGCGTTGCAGAGAATTGTCATTGAAAGATTGGATGCCTAATGAGAGCCGGGTGATGCCCACCTCCCGGAAGGCGCGGAAAGAGGCTGCCTCTATCGCTCCCGGGTTGGCCTCCAGGGTGATTTCCATCCGGGAATGCGGCCGCAGGCGGGCGCGGATCGCGGAGATCAGGCGGTCGATGATTTCTGGTGGAAAGAGGCTGGGGGTGCCGCCACCGATAAAAATAGTCTGCACACGGCGTCCCCAGATGCGCGGCAGTTCGCGGTCCAGATCGGCGATCAATGCAGCCAGATAGCGTTCTGCCGGGATGCGGTCGGCCGCGTGGGAATTGAAATCGCAATAGGGGCACTTGGCCTTGCACCAAGGCAGATGCACATAGAGCGAATACGACGACGGTGGTGTCAGGGTGGGGTTCATGGGTGCTCGCGAGAGGTGTGACAGGTGACGGATATGGACTGGACGCCCCTATTTTTACTCCGAACGGTGCTTTTCCCCAAGGCTTTATTAGGGCTGCGTATTTTTGAGCCGCGTTATCTGGACATGATCAGCGCCTCACTGCGGCAGGGTCGGGATTTTGGCATTTGCCTTAGCCACCCCCGGGGCGATGGCCACGCCGAGCCGGAATTGGTGGGTACCCTGGCACGCATTGTGGACTGGGGGGGGGAGGCCGGCATTCTCCAGATTCAGGTACGCGGCCAGAAACGTTTCACCATTCAGGACTGGCGTTATGAGGGACAACTGGCGGTGGCCTCTATCCATCTTTGGGCCGAAGAGCCCATCGTGCCAATGGGTCGGGAAAGCCAGCCGTTGCACGCCATTCTGGAGGATTTGATCGGCAAGGTGCCTGCCGCCGGAATAGACGCCAGTAGCGCCGGAATGGTCCTGGCGCAGGCGCTACCCGCCTCCCCCGAAGAAAAGCAGCAGTTGCTGGTTCTTCAGGATCCTCTGGAGCGT
>DAIEIW010000056.1:0-4663 GCA_027351205.1 Acidithiobacillus sp. | reverse complement strand
CAATGTCAATCACCTGTTCAAATTCATGGCGGCATTGATCATTCTCGCAACGATTCCGCTCTTCATTCCCGGAGCGGTCGCCATGAACGTGCCCCTGGGACCTTTGCCGCACTGGCGTTACGGCTTTGCGGCGGTGACCGGCGGGCTGGTGCTGGTGGAGATGCTGACGGCCGGGGTGTTTTACCGCATGGGGTGGCTGAAGCTGGATTGAGGCAGATCGGTCGGACCTGCCATGTCCTACCCCATCCCTGGGTCAAGGCGTTTCCTGTCTGACCGCCCATTGCTCCAGTTCCGCCGCCAGCGCCAGATAGCGCTGGGCGTCACGCAGTCCGGCGATGAAACGACGGGGAATTCCCTCCAGACCTACCTGGGCACCCACGAGCGCGCCTGTCAACATCGCGCGGGACATATTTTGTCCGCCCCCATTGATGGCGTGCAGTACGGCTGATTCATAATCTTCCCGGAAACGACTGGCCAGGTAGTAAGCCGCAGGCAGTTGGTGGTAAATGGCGCAGGGCATGCCGTAAACCAGGCTCACCTTCCAGGCGGGTTCAATGACGATGTCAGGATCCGCGGCAGCCAGCGCGGCATACCCCGCCGTGAGTAAGGCGTCGGGCGACGTAAACTGGCCTGCCTGCATCCTTTCGCCACCCTGCGACGGTGGCTGCAGGTGGCCTTGGGTAACCATGTGGAATGGCAGTGCTCCGCTGCGCACCTGCGCCATGAGGGTGGCGCCAATCTGCGGCGTCAACGAAGCACCGGAGACCAACTGGGCCAAAACGGCGTTGAAGGCGACACTCATGGCGACGATGGCCGGATCATGCTGGGTCAGGGCGATGTTGCTACACACCGCCTCCGCCATTTTTTTCGGCTGCAGGGCATAAAAGGCAGCGATGGCAATGGCGCGCTCGGCACCCTCCGTCGTGTCCGCGTCCCCGGCGCATTCTCCCCATGGACGATGCTCTGGCACGCGCTTACGCCAGGCCTCCCGAATGGATTGATTGGTGTAGCCCCCCGGTCCCCGCATGGGCGTGCCGTCCAACCGCGGGAACATTTCCGTATCCAGCCGACGGGTGAAATCGTCCTCCACATAACCCGCGCAGTGCACCAACGACTCCATCAGCATGACCAGCAGCAGTCCGGTTTGCGAGATATCGCCCGCAAGTAGGCCACCGTGATAACGGCCGGGGCGCGGCGTGAGATAGTCGGTAATCCAGGGACCACATTCCCGCCGCAGTTCGGCAAGGTCGTAATACCAGTGACATCCCAAAGCCAGCGCATCACCAATCAGAGCGCCCATCACGGCACCCGCTACGCGTTGCATGCTTTACCTCCTCCCGCCATACCACAATAGGCACCCCGTGTTCCGGGAAAGTGGTCGATGGAACCGCCACACTGAAAGTATCAAACCAGTTTAACCCGTCCTGCACCCGTTATTGGAGTGCAGGACGGGTTTCGTGTCTTCCGTCCCATTATAGCGGTTCACGGCAAGGAGGGTGGATCGTCTCCAGGTCGCCAACAGGCCCCTTATAGGGTTGGTCAGCGGCAGTGTTAACTGAAAACGCCGTTTACACAAAATTCAGGACACCCTCCGTGGCGGATCGCCGTGTCGTGCTGCGCAGCAAACGCTCGGAACTGATCGGACAGGAGATCTATGCTCTCCAATTGGTCCATGCCGCGCCCTCTCCGGGATTGGTCTAGGACTGCCTGGCAGTGGTTATCTGATGGTACCTACTTTACAAGAAATACTAACTGTCCTTACTCTTGGGCAACGTTGGCCAACACGAGGAGACCATCATGAGCAAAATGCTGGTGCTATATCACAGCCTTCCAAAGGAGATGGCAGCCGTCAGCCCAGTGCAAACGAACTGGCCATCGCCCGTTTTCAGGGGCGGCATGTGGCCGAAATTACCCAAAAGCTGAAGGTATAACCCATGGAGAACATCGGCTTGGCATTGGAATCCGTCCGTCGCTCGAGGACGATTGAGCGTATTGTGGCTGGACAGGCCACCTCTGACGGCGCGGGCGTTAAATTAACCCGGGTTTTAAATCAGTCCTTGCAGCACCGGCTGGATCCCTTTCTGATGCTTGACGCTTTCGGTAGCGACGATCCAGGTGACTATATTGCCGGGTTTCCCGATCATCCGCACCGCGGCTTCGAGACCATCACCTACATGATATCGGGCAAAATGCGGCATCGTGACAGTGCGGGACACGAAGGATTGCTCGAAAGCGGAGGCGTGCAATGGATGACCGCAGGGCGGGGCGTGATTCACTCGGAAATTCCGGAACAGGAAAAAGGCGTCATGGAGGGATTTCAGCTCTGGCTCAATCTGCCGAGCCAGGACAAGATGGCGCCGCCATGGTATCGCGATTTCTCTGCCGCAGATTTGCCGCGCTTTGTGACACAGGAAGGTGCCGTCGTCACGGTAATTGCCGGAGAGAGTCATGGAGTCACTGGCGCGGTAACGCGGGAGAGCACAAATCCGCTCTACCTGGACCTGCAATTGCCGGAAGGCACACATTTTAAGCAGCAACTGCCGGCTGATTACAACGCCTTTCTTTATGCATATCGCGGAACCCTGGAAATCGTCGGCACACAGGTGTCTGCCCAGCACATGGCCATACTCGAGAATAGCCCAGGAACCGATGGTGTGGATATCAAGGCTCTTACGAGTGCACGCTTACTGCTGATTGCGGGCCGGCCGTTGCATGAGCCAATTGTCCAGTATGGACCATTTGTCATGAATACTCGGGAGGAAATATACCAGGCTTTTGAAGATATGAAGGAAGGCCGGTTAGTCTGATGCGTATTATATTCACGCTTTGGCAATCTCAAATTTGTCTAGGAGAATAGCAATGAACAGGTTCGGTTCAGATAAAATAAAAGGCGAATCCATTCTCGTGGCCAGATTTTTACTTGTTTTGCTGTTTCTCATATTTGGATGGGAAAAACTGACAAACCACACCGGGACGGTGGCCTATATGCAGAATGCTCGACGCCATTGCCGCCAAGGGCGCGCAGGATAAGCGCAATGTCGCCTTTCTGATGCGGCACGGGGTTCATGTGCGCTTGATGCCGAAACGTCCCGTATACATGCACCCCAAGGTAGAGATTTCGAACCATTATGCCTTTGTGGTCAGCGAGAACTACAGCGTTTCGTCACTGGAGGAGAATCGAGAAATGGGCATGATCCTGAACAACCCGACAGACATTTCCATGTTGCAGGCGCAATTTGCGCGGGACTGGAAGGCTGCGGGGGCAGCATGAGGCGCACGCATATTCTGTGGCTGCTTTTGGGGTTGCCGGGCCTGGCGGTGGCGAAGGTGCCTCTGCCTACCCTCACCAGCGTGAATTTCCATGTGACAACGCACTATCGGATGCCCAGGACAGTATTGCATGCCGACCTGCAGGCGGAGGCATCGGGGAGAAGCCCGGCGAAGTTGGCCGCCATGGTCAATCAGGACGTGTCCTGGGCAAAAGCCCGGCTGCAATCGGTGCCTGGGATTACCTGGCGTAGCGCCGGGTACCAGACGCAGGCGACAGGCCAGACCGGTGCGCCCTGGCTGGTACGGGAAGATCTGGCCGTGCAAAGCCCGGATCCGGCGGCGTTGCTCCCCTTGCTGGGCACGTTGCAATCCCGGTTACACTTGGTCGGGATGCAGTATACAGCGCGTTCCGCCGCCGTACACAAGGCACTGAGAACTGCCGAGCTGCGGGGACTGCGCCGGTACCGGAAACAAGCACAGCAGAATTGCGCGGCGCTGGGCTACCATGGCGCGCGTTTGGGGCAGGTATTCATCAATACGAATGTCGTCCCGTTGGCGCGGCCGATGTCAGTCATGGCGTTAGCCGCAAGGGTCGTCCCTGGGCCCGTAGTCGGCCGGGGCGGAACGGAAAGGGGCAGGGTGGTGGTTGGAGGAAATGCGTATTGCGAGAGGTGAGGTATGCGACAGTTGCCGTTCGATTCTGGAAATTCAACAGGGCCACCCACCGGACTCGTCACCAGATAGAGGGACAGGGGATGCTCGGCGTCCTGCAAGTCGGTGATGTGGAAATCCGAGTGTTCCGTCCACTTGGCCACGATGGGATCGCGGTAGAAGCTCAGGAAGCTCATCATGAAAGTCGCCCGCCGCAGACGCATAAGTTCAGATACCTTTGGCGCTCCCCTGACGCTGGAGAATGAGCACCCTAACACGCACGCAAGCGCAAACAGTGGGATATGGGTGTCACAGCAGCGCCGCTTCCAGTCGCTGCTTGCGCTGCTCCCAATCGGGCATCACCTGACCCAGCGGCTTGAAAAACCGCGCGTCGTGGTCGCGGTGTTTGATATGGCAGAGTTCGTGGGTCACCACGTACTTGATGCAGGGGCGGGGTGCGCGCACCAGGTTGACGTTCAGGGTCATGGTGCCAACGCGTGACAGGCTGCCCCAGCGCGACTGCATGGCGCGCACGATGAGGCACGGGTGTTCGACACCCTTGAAGTGGAGCAGCCTGGCCTCCAACACCTCACCGAAAACAGCCCGGGCGCGGTCAAGATACCAGCGGTGCAGCAGCGCCTTCACGCGCTCCTGGTCTGGTTCGCCGGGCAGGCAAACGAGCAGCCGGCCGCGTGCGAGCGTTACGCTGGGCATTTTGCCCGGTAAGAGCTTCAGCCGGTAT
>DAIEIW010000156.1:0-2721 GCA_027351205.1 Acidithiobacillus sp. | reverse complement strand
GTACTGGGCCTATATGACGTTGCTGGCTGCGCAACAACATTTCGGCGCCACCGAAGGCTCGGCGGTGGTAATGAACGTGCAAACCGGGCAGATTCTCGCCATGGCGAGCGTGCCGTCCTGCAATACCAATGCGCGCGGCAGTTGCGGCGATCCCGCGGATTATGTCAATAACGCCGTGCACCAGGCCTTCGAGCCCGGTTCGGTAATGAAGCCATTTATGGTGGCGGCCGCCCTCGAAACCGGCAGTATCCAGCCGGACCAGAGCTTTAACGTCTCCCACTGCCTGCCCGTGGGCGGATTCTGCATTCGCGACGATGTGGTACACCATGAACTGAACGTAGCGCATATTCTCAAATACTCCAGCGACATCGGCGCGGCCAAGATTGCCCTGCGGACACCTGCCCAAGCCATCTACGATATGTATCGGGCGGCGGGTTATGGCAAGGAGCCGGATCTGGGTTTTGCAGGTGGGACCGGTGGTGTGCTGCCTCCGCCCCAGACCTGGGACAAGGCGCGCCATGCCACCATAGCGCTGGGCTACGGCGTGTCGGTGACGACCCTGCAACTGGCGGAAGGTTATGCGGCCATCGCCAACGGGGGCTATCACGTCGCCCCGACGCTGATCGCCGGCCAGCCCACGCAGCGCGTGCGCATCATGCCCGCCGCCATCGCGGCGCACCTGCGGCGCTGGCTGGAAGGGGTCTGCGCCGCCAATGGCACGGGCATCCTCGCAGCGATCCCCGGTTATGCAGTGGCGGGCAAGACGGGCACCGCCAATATGGCCAACGGGAAAGATGGGTTTTTGAAGAACAAGACCAACGCGACGTTTGTCGGATTTGCCCCTGGTTTTGCACCGAAACTGGTCATGGCGGTAACCATGCGCGGAAGTACCCGCTACTGGAACTTCGGTGGCGTGGAGTCGGCACCCGTGTTCCGGGTGACCATGCGCCACGCCCTTGAAGAGTTGAATATTGCACCACGATGGTGCGGAGGCAAGGCCTGCGCCTCCAAAGAGAACCATATCACGGCCACCCAGGCGGAAATCTGGGCGGAAGGAGGCGGCAAATGAGCAGGCTGGACAAATGGGTCGCGGGAATACTTACGGCAGGTATTGTGGCGATCCTGCTGGGGGTCTTGACGACGGCGGTGTTTACCCACATCCCTGTGGCGCACATCTATGTGAACGAGGCCGGAGCGCGCGCCATTGTTGCCGGAGGGCATCAGGCAGTGGCCGCGCCCGACTGGCCGGGGACCTATTTGGTGACCCCGCGCTTCGCCGATACGGCCTTCTGGCCCAACGCTACCCTGGACTTCCAAAGTGGGGCTCCGGTCACCCTCCCGCGCCGGGATATCGTGCTTTGGGTGTACCGTGGCTGAACCACGTGACTGGTTGCGCTGCTGGCTGCGCGGGCTGATCGAAGGCGCGGGCATGGTGTTGCTCGTGCTGCTGGCGGTGCTGCTACTGCTGGCCTTGGATGGTCTGCTGCTGATTCCGGGGCTGATCATCGCCTATAGGATAACCGGAATGGCCTGGCACTGGCGGGGTTTCGTTCCCGACCCCCAGGTGCCGCCCGGACCCTGGGCAAGCATGGCCGCAGGCCTGGTCGCGACCCTGTTCCTGGCTATTGTCGACGGTGTGGCGCTGCATTTTTTGCTGCGCGACAAGGGGCAGGGCACACCGAAGTCTTCTTCCTAAAAGTCGGCAGCCTGGGCCGCCTTTTCTTCCAGCGCCTCCCAGCGCCCATAAGCTTTCGTTAAAGACGCACTGACGACATCGGCGCGGGCCTGCACCTCGCGCAAGCGCTCCGGGTTCTGGTAAGTTTCCGGCAGGGCCAGCGTGGCGGCGATTTCACCCTCTTCTTTCTCCAGCGCCTCGATCTGCGCCGGCAGGGCGGCGAGTTCCTGGTTTTCCTTGTAGCTCATGGCGAATTTTCTGCCCTTGCCGCCATCCCGCTTGCCGGAACCCTTGCCGCTGCCACCGTCTACCGATTTTGCCGTGCGCTGCGACTCCGTCTGCCAGCGCAGCCAGTCCTCGTAGCCGCCCGCATTCTGGCTGATCTGCCCCTCTTCCCCGAAGGCGATCACCTGGGTGACCACGTTATCGAGAAAGTCTCGGTCATGGGACACCAGGAAGATCGTGCCGGCGTAACTCTGTAAACGTTCTTCGAGCACCTCCAGCGTCTCCAGGTCCAGGTCGTTGGTGGGTTCGTCCAGCACCAGAATATTGGCGGGGCGGGCAAACAGGCGGGCCAGTAGCAAACGTGCGCGTTCGCCGCCGGAGAGCGCCTTGATCAGCCCCCGCGCCCGGCTGGGCGGGAAGAGGAAATCCTGCAGATAGCTCAGCACGTGACGGCGTTCGCCATTGATGTCGATAAAATCATTCCCGTCCGCGATGGCGTCCAACACCCGGCTCTCCGGGTCGAGGGTGGCGCGCATCTGGTCGAAGTAGGCGACCTCCTGTTTGGTGCCGCGGCGGACGGTACCCTCCTGTGGCTCCAGTTCGCCAAGGATCAGGCGCAGCAGTGTCGTCTTGCCCGCTCCATTGGGGCCGATAATGCCAACCCGGTCGCCGCGTTCGATGCGGGTGGAAAAATCGCGGATGACCGGACGCCCACCATAGGCAAAAGACACATGATCCAGCTCGGCAATGAGTACGCCGGAACGATCCGCCGTGCTGATTTGCAGGGTGGCCTGCCCCTGCTGCTGGCGACGGCTGGCGCG
>DAIEIW010000029.1:0-2286 GCA_027351205.1 Acidithiobacillus sp. | reverse complement strand
TGCCGGTGAAGCCGCCGATGAAGTCCAGATTGCCGAACAGGAAATAGAGGCTGATGCCCCAGGCGATGGTCCCGAGCGGCAGATAGTGCCCGGACAGGCGCAGCGTAGCCGCCCCCAGCAGCAAGGCCACCGCCGCGGTGAGCGCCAGGCCGGCGAGCAGGGCCAGCCAGGGCGAGGCCAGCCAGCCGGGCACTCCGGCCGCCGTGGTCAGATAGGCCGTGGTGTAGGCCCCCAACCCGACGAAGGCGGCCTGGCCGAAGGAGATCAGGCCACCGACGCCGGTGAGCAGCACCAAGCCGAGCGTGACGATGGCGTAGAGCCCGATGTAGTTCATCAAAGTGACGTAGAACTCCGGCAGGGCCAAGGGCACCGAGCCCAGCAGGACGAGAAACACGGCGAGGACGGCGCCCGTCCTCATCATCCTAAAAACCTGAGTTGCCCGTATGCAAAATAGCGCGAAACGAGGCATGCTGCGGGTTTTGAGACAATAGAGGGAGTCACCCGATGGGTGAGTCGAAACTGAAGCTGGCGATGCGGGAAGAAATGCTGATGTCGTGCGCGGGTGTGCAGACGATGACGGGTCGAGTGCAGGTTCGTTGGGAGACGGAAAGTGCGGCAACACCGATGGGGCAGTTGGCGTTCTTCATCGAGTTTCTGAACCTGACCGGGCTGTGGTCGCGCTGGCTGGAAAGCTGTCCGCTCAGCTACACCAGTCCCAATGCCCCGACGAAGGCCGAAGTGCTGGGCACCTGGATGCTCTCGGTGCTTGCCGGGCACAGGCGCTATTCCCACGTCACGACGATTCGCTGCGACGGGATCAATCCTGGCCTGCTGGGCATGAAGAAGGTGATCTCCGAAGATGCCTTGCGTAATGCTCTCAAGCGCATTCCAGAAACGGAAGGCACGGTGTGGCTGGACGCGCATCTTGCCGAAAGTATCGCGCCGTTGCTTGATGCTGCTTGGATTCTCGATACCGACACCACCATCAAGCCGCTCTACGGTCACCAGGAAGGTGCAGAGATTGGCTACAACCCGCGAAAACCCGGGCGGCCAGCGCATACGTATCACACCTATCTCATGGCCGGACTGCGTCAGGTGCTCGGCGTCGAAGTGTGCGCCGGCAATGAGCACACCGCCAAGCATGCCCAGCCTGGACTGCTGAAGACGCTCGATGCCCTGCCGCTGGAGCGGAAGCCGAGACTGGTGCGCGGCGACAATGCCTTTGGCAATGACGCGATGATGACTGCACTGGAAGAACGCAAGCAGCCGTACCTGTTCAAGCTCAAGCTCTCTAAGAACGTCAAGCGTCACATCGGTGGGCTGTTCCGCCAACCCGACTGGATGGATGCCGGACAAGGTTGGGAAGGTAAGGATGGCGAACTGGCTTTGGCCGGGTGGATACAGAAGCGCCGCGTCGTTGTGCTGCGCCGGCCTTTGATGGGTGAGGTGGTAGTCGCCGGTGAGGGTAGCGATGAGGGCCAGCAACTGCTCGCTTTCGTTGAGGCCGACCGCAAGACGGGCAAGGGCATTACCGGTTACGAGTACGCCGTGCTGGTAACCAATACCGACTACGAGGTGATCAGCTTGGGTCAGCTTTACCGTGATCGGGCCGATGCCGAGAATGCCTTTGACGAACTCAAAAACCAGTGGGGCTGGGGTGGCTTTACCACGCACGATCTGCATCGCTGCCAACTGGCCGCGCGTGGCGTGGCGCTTGTCTACAACTGGTGGAGTTTGTTCGTGCGCCTGGCTCATCCGGACGCGCGCCGCGAGGCACTTACCAGCCGGCCGTGGCTGATGTCGTCGGTGGGTCACCGAACTGAACATGCAGGCCAAACGACGATTACCTTGACTGGACTGCACGCTCATTTCGAGAAGGCGCGGGCAGCGCTGATGCGCGTCTCCGCCTTGCTTCAAGGCTGGGTCGCCCAGACTGCGGAGCAGTTGAATCACGTTACCGTCTGGCATCGCGTTTGCACTCATCTCAAACAGATCATCGCCGGAATTGGCCCGCCTCAATCATTCCGCTTGCTCGACAATAATGCTACTGGCATCGGCTAACTACGGTTTTTAGGTTGATTAGTTCATGCAAGCCGGGGAAGCTGCCGGGATCGTCTATGACAACCCGCCGACATTCTACGAAATTCGGTCACCGGCGAACCGCCTCTATAAGGCGCACGTCGTGGATGTGAAGAGACTGCTTGGACATAAGACCGATACCATGTCGGCCATGTATAGCGACAGCCGTGGCGTCGGATTTGAATTTCCCACATGTTTGCCACATTC
>DAIEIW010000018.1:0-3638 GCA_027351205.1 Acidithiobacillus sp. | reverse complement strand
GCCCGGGTGGAAAGCGTGAGTCCCACTGCGCTGGCGGCGCAGGACGTCGGCAACCGGGTGTCCCTGGTGGGCTACCTGGCTCGCGGGATGGATGGATGGACCACCCACGGCGTATCCCTGGTGGAGGGCCCCCACACCCTTTATGAAAACGGGGATGCCGCGACCATGCGGGCAGGCAGCATGGTCGCCGTCGAGGGAAGGGTCCGGGCACCGGGCGTCGTCAATGCAGAACGCGTCATCTTCAGCGTCAACCCCATGGACTTTGATTTCCCTATCATACCGCGGATGCTGGTGCTCCCTCCGGTATTACATCATCCCGAAATCGAGCGCCCCGAGTTTGGGCCCCCGGAGATAGAACCTCTGGTGGAAAGGCCAGAACTCCCTGATAACGATTAATTCCAAATCCGGCCGTTGAAGGTGCTGGTCAGTATTTATAGCACCACGAAATTGCGCTGCCGCTGATTCCAGTGCCGGTAAGAACGTGCCACCGTAAACAAGCCCGCACCAATGGTCCCGACAAAAAAACCGATGGGCCAGTTGGTCCAGTAAGAGAGCGCAATAGCACTCCAGATGCAGCCCTCTGCAAAAACCACGGATAGCACCAGCACTCGCATGGGATTGCCGCTCAACGCCTGGGCGGCGGCCGGCGGGCCGACCAGCAGGGTGAACACCAGAAAGGCCCCCACCACCGGCAAGGCCGTGGCAGTCACCAAGGCCAGCAGGGTCAGAAATACGAGATCCATGCGTGCGGCGTGAATCCCCTGCAAGGCCGCCAGATCGGGAAAAGTCGAGTCCAGCAAGAGAGGCCGAAAATACAGAGCGATGCCCACAACCACCAGCGCGCAGATACCCAGTATGGGCCACAAATCGGCGTCGCTGACCCCCAGCACCTCGCCGAAGAGCAGGGAAAACACCGCCGGTGCATACGCACTGGTCATACTGAGCAATAGCGCCCCCACCCCCAGAAACAGTACCAGCACCAGCCCCGTGCCCACATCGCGGCGGCCCATGCGCACCAATTGGCGCAGGAGCAGAACCCCCATGCCGACAAACACCAGCAATCCGATCAGCGGATCGATCCCCAGCAGGTTGGCCGCCGCCGCCCCCGGAAAAGCGCCCAGAGGCAAAGCATGGGCGGCAAAGGCCGAGCGCCGTACCACCACAAAAAACCCGATGAAAGCCGCAACAAAAGCAATAGCGGTGGCGGCAATCCAGGTATTGATCATGAAACTGGAGAACATGCCCTATACCTCGCAGTGCGGCCAACTGACCGACTTCGGACGCGCTGACAAACCCGCCACTTTAGCCACCAGCACCGCCGCCAGATAAAACAGGAACACCAGCGCCACGACAAAAAAGCTCACTGGCCAGGCATTACCGGAAAACCAGTAGTAACTCTCATAGGCCATCCAGATACCGCCCCAGACCGCGGTCAAACCGATAGCAATGGCCCAGCATATCGCCTGTGCCGGACGCCGGCTCAGACGAATCGCCGCACCCGCCGGGCCAATGAGCAAAGCCGTCGCCAGCACCGCGCCGATGGCCAGGGCGCAGACTGCTACCGCCAGTCCCAGGGCCAGAAGTTGCAGCAAACCGATCCAACGCAGGGGAATACCTCGCGCCGCCGCTAGATCAGGGTCCACTGCCGTCAACATCATAGGCCGGTAGAGCAGACCCACCAGCAAAAACACCCCGGCGGAGGCCGTCAACGCAGGACCGACAAGACTCTGCGGAATCGCAAACATGGAGCCAAACATCACCGATACCGCTGCACCCGTAGTGCTGGTGGTCGTCACGTCCAGATAGAGAAAGAGCGCCGACAGACCCAATCCCGCCCCCAGAACGATGCCCGTGGCAAGATCACGCTCCCGCACCTTGCGTACGCCAAAAAACTCCATGCCGAAGGCCGCAATCCAGGCCATACCCAGAAAGCCCAGCAAGGGATTGATGCCCAACAGGAAGGAGGCCGCCCCACCGGCGCTGCTCACGTCGGCCAGGGCATGTCCGGCAAAGGCATTGCCGCGCAATATGGTAAACACACCGATCACCGCGCTGACCAGCGCTGCGCAAGTCCCTACGACCAGCGCGGTTTGCACCGGTCCGCTAGCGAAGAAACCGGAGTTTTCCAAAAGCATCCAAAGATTCCACATGGCGTTAATCCGCCTTTTCCAGATACGGCATAGGCGCTGCCGTGCCCGCCTCGGTATCTTCAGCAGCGACATCGGGTAGTACGAGTATCCGCCGCCCATGCCGCAATACGGTTACCGGGTAACCATAGAGCCTGCTCAATACATCGGGCTGCACCACCTCCTCCACACTGCCGGTGGCGGCCTGCCCGCCCACCAGATAGACCAGACGGTCCATGACAGGCAGGAGTGGGTTCATATCATGGGCAGTCACCAGTACAGCAATCTGTCGGGTACGCGTCAATCTACCAAGCAACGCCACCAGCGCATTGGCGCTGCCGAAATCCAGATTAGCCAAGGGCTCATCGAGAATGAGCAGACGCGGCTGACGCACCAGGGCATGGGCGATAACCGCCCGCTGTTGCTGGCCACCGGAGAGTTCTCCAGCCCGCTGATCCGCAAAGGACTCTGCCCCGACCGCATGCAACGCCTGATCTACCAAGGCTTTTTTACGACCGGAAAACAGCGGCAGACCCAGGCGATGGCCATCCAGCCCCAACTGCACCAGATCTCGGGTCCGCAGGGGGATATCCGCATCAAAAGCGATTTTCTGGGGCACATAGCCGACCAGAGCGCGGCGCTGACTAGCGGGCGCGCCATCAATCAAGGCCTGCCCCGCGCGGATCGGCGTCAGACCCAACAGACTGCGCAGCAGGGTCGTCTTGCCCGCACCATTCTCACCGATCAGGGCACAGAGCTGGCCGGGATAAAGTTCGAAACTGACGTCCCGCAAAATGCGGCGACCGCCCAAATCCACAGAGAGTCGGGCGACCGAAAGTATTGGATCAGGCATTCCCAATGCCGTATTACTTCAGCACAGTCGTCGAAGTGCCATGCTTCACCGCATTACGCAGCGCATTCACCTCCGCCAGCATCCAAGACTGATAGCTATAGCCCGTCGGCATGCTTTCATAGACACCGACCACAGGGATATTCGCTGCTTTCGCCTTGCCCAGGAATGATGCTGTCAGCGCGCTGGTCACCTGCTGGTTATAGAGGAACACCTTGACCTGATGCTGCTTAATGAGCTGGTCCTGAATACTCACATCCTGTGGTGCCGGGTCGGTACCGTTCATGATAGCCGCCTGCAGTTTCCACGGCGTTTTGATATCGCAACCCGCAGCCTGCAACAGGTAATCGGCGACGGGTTCCGTCACTGCCACCGGCGTTCCGCCAAACTGGGCCTTGAAGCTGGCGATTGCCTGATACCAGGGCTTCAGAGAGGCATCAAACTTGCGCACATTGGCCGTAAAATAGGCGGTATGGGCCGGGTCCAGTTCCGTCAGACTCTGGGCAACGGCCTTGGCCACGGCAGGCATCGTCTCCGGCTTGTACCAGAGATGGGGGTTTTGGGTGCTTTTCGGCAGATGGAGCAGGTCCTGAACGACGATCACCTTGCGCTGAGGGCTGGGGTCCGCCGCGAGGATCTTCTCGGCCCAGCCGTCATAGCCA
>DAIEIW010000017.1:0-5376 GCA_027351205.1 Acidithiobacillus sp. | reverse complement strand
GCCGCCGAACTTCGCCGACAGGACCTTGGTCAGCGCCGCTGTCAGGGTCGTCTTCCCGTGGTCGACGTGGCCGATCGTTCCCACGTTCAGGTGGGGTTTCGTGCGCTCAAATTTTCCCTTGGACACCTTATGCTACCTCGTGGTTGTGTTCTTGCCTGCCACTCCACAGCCGCTTCCGCCCGCGCCGCGGGCCCGGCGGATCTGGAGCCCATAATCGGAATCGAACCGATGACCTCTTCCTTACCAAGGAAGTGCTCTACCGACTGAGCTATATGGGCGAACCGTCACATCCCCGCACATCCGGAGTCCGATCCCGCAGATACATAAACTGGAGCGGGTGATGGGAATCGAACCCACGTTATCAGCTTGGAAGGCTGAAGTTCTACCATTGAACTACACCCGCGCGCACCACCAGCTCGCTCTGTCCGCCCGCCAACACCGCATCCTGAGCCCCTCCCTGCCCCGGACCGGCAGATACAGGCTGGTGGAGGGGGGAGGATTCGAACCTCCGAAGGCAGAGCCGTCAGATTTACAGTCTGATCCCTTTGACCGCTCGGGAACCCCTCCCACGATTAGCGGCGCATTGTGCGGCCTGGGTATTTCTTTGTCAAGCGGTGCCAGTGTCCGGCAACCTCCGGAACGCACCATCCGCTTGACGATGATGCGTAATTCTGCGCTTTCAGCGCCTTGACATCGTTGCCCATTTACAACATCCTGTAAAAGAGTAGTGAAGTTTTTTTGCCGGGCAGCTTCGCCAGGGCTTGAGAGAGGAGGGTTTTGATAATGGAACATATTAAAGGAATCAAAGGTATCACACTGCTGGCTGCCATCAGCGGGGGCCTTTTCGCCAGTGCAGCCTATGCGGACGGTGGCTATGTGGGTTATGCAGTCAATCACGGCGCCAAGCCTGTTGTCACCAGTCGGGGTATCTGCGTGCGTGGCGGGCGTCCGGTAACGGATGGTCCAGTGCCCGTCTATTGTGCGCCCGCGCCGGTCGCCGTGGCAGCCGCGCCGACACCGCCTCCAGCTCCCGCACCTGCCCCCATCGCGCCGGTTGAGCAGACGATCCTGGTGAGCAAACCGATCACCATCACCGGCATCAATTTCAAGTTCGATTCGTACAAGCTGCTGGATCATGACATCCGGGTACTGGACGAAGTGGCGAGTTTTGCCAAAAACCATCCCGAGGCCGTACTTGACGTCAATGGATATTGCAGCAAGGTGGGCACCTATGCATATAACCTTAAACTGTCCAAGCTGCGTGCCCAGAGTGTCGCACAGTACCTGACCCATCACGGGGTGGCGAGTGATCGTATGGTACTGAAGGGTCACTCCTACGACAATCCTGTCGCCACTAACGCCACCCCGCAAGGCCGCTTCATGAATCAGCGTGTGGAAATCAATTCCAGCATCAAGGTTCAGAAGACCGTTCAGTAATCTCCTTCCAAATATTGCAGATGCGGGCCAGCCAAGGCCCGCTTTTTTTGCGGCGGCCATGGCGGCGCATGGCATCGTTTCCATGATAGACTAAGCGCCATGCGACAGTCCTTCCTTCGTTTTGTGCGAACACTGCATATTACCCGCGTTCTAGTGCGTTACCGCCTAGACGATGTGCTGTATTTTCTTCCTTTGTTAAAACCATATCAGGCCGTGTTGCGCCTAAACCCCATGACATGGCTGGCGCCGCGTCCCCAGGGCCCCTTTGCCGAACGCCTGCGCGAGGCACTGGAAACACTGGGTCCCACCTTTATCAAACTAGGACAGATGCTTTCAACCCGCCGGGATTTGCTTCCCGACCACATTACCCAGGAGCTTGCGAAACTCCAGGACGCAGTACCCCCTTTCCCGTCAAACGTCGCCCGGCAGATCATCGAGGCAGCGCTTGGCAAAACGCTGGATGCGATCTTCTCGCGGTTCGATGATCAGCCTGCCGCGGCGGCATCCATTGCCCAAGTGCACTTCGGGCAATTGCTGGATGGCCGCGAGGTAGCAATCAAGGTCAGACGCCCGGGCCTGCAATGGATCATCGATCAGGATCTGGCCATCCTTGCGCTGCTCGCTGATCTTGCGGAGCGCTATTCTCAGGAAGGCCGGCGCCTGAGGGTGCGCGCCGTTGTCGCAGAATACGCGAAAATCATTCGCGGGGAACTGGATCTGCTACGTGAAGCGGCCAACGCCAGTCAGTTGCGGCGTAATTTTGCTGCAGAACCGGAACTGCTCTATGTGCCGGAAATATACTGGGACTATTGCGCGTCTCCGGTACTGGTGATGGAGCGCATTTATGGTATCCCCATCGGTCAGCGTGAAGCACTTCATGATGCTGGCATTGATTTTGATCAGCTCTCGCGGCGCGCTGCGGAAATCTTTTTCCGTCAGGTCTTTCGTGACGCGTATTTTCACGCGGACATGCATCCCGGCAATATTTTTATCGACCCGAAGAACGGGCGCTTTATCGCAGTGGATTTTGGCATCATGGGCAGCTTGGATGATGCGAGCCAGCATTACCTTGCAGAAAACATGGTTGCATTTTTCCGACGCGACTACCGGCGCGTGGCAGAAGCGCATGTGGAAGCCGGATGGGTCCCAGCGGACACCAATGTGCAGGACTTTGAAACCGCCATCCGTGCCATTGCGGAGCCGGTGTTCGAAAAACCGCTGAATGAAATATCCGTTGCCAGCCTATTGCTGCGGCTCTTTCAGACTACGCGCACCTTTCATATGCAAACCCAGCCTCAACTCCTGCTGCTCCAAAAAACGCTGGTCAACGTCGAGGGCATCGCCCGTGATTTCAACCCGGCACTCAACATCTGGGAAGTGGCTACACCGCTTCTGACAAAATGGCTCAGCCGTCAGCGCGGTCCGCAGGGTTGGTGGTCCGAGCTGAAACGATACTTCCCCCAGTGGGGATTGGTTCTGCCGGAAATGCCGGTACTCCTCCATAATATCCTGCGCCAGACCCAGCAGGGTGAGCTGCCCTTGGTGATCCGTAGCAACGACATCCAGGGTATTCGGCAGGAACTGCACAGTGGTTTGCAAAAACTTACCTATAGCGTAGGCGGCACGTTTATTGTGGTAGGCTTGGGCATTATTGCGGCGCTGGAACACCGGCTGGATAGCCCGGTACTTCATTTGCCGGTGTGGGCCTGGCTGATTATCCTGCCGACGGCCCTCTGGGCAGGAAGCAGATGGGTACGCAGCATATTTGTCCGTCGCGACTAAGGTAGGCAGGGGTCCGTTACAATAGATACACCGGGCTAGGGAAAGGAGGGTGTCATGTGGATGGTCGTTTCTTTTTTGATTGCGGCGCTGGCTGTCATTTTCGCGGTTCAGAACGGGGCACCCGCCACCATTCATTTCTTCTCGTGGACATTTGCACAATCCCAGGGGGTGGTCCTGCTTAGTGGTTTTGTCGCCGGTTTTATTGCGAGCATACTGATTTACCTACCCACACATATCCGTAACAAGCTGAAGATCCGCCGCCATGAAAGACGCGAGACTGACCTTGAAGGGCAACTCAACGCGGAACGCGGCAAGCGG
The DNA here is from genome assembly GCA_027351205.1 of Acidithiobacillus sp. GTDB lineage: Bacteria > Pseudomonadota > Gammaproteobacteria > Acidithiobacillales > Acidithiobacillaceae > Acidithiobacillus. Next base: position 1,839 of record DAIEIW010000017.1, on the reverse strand, counting down.
GAGTACTTCGAAAAGGAACATGCAGCCGCCATGCGCGTCCAGAAAGGCAACAGCACGGCGACCGGCAACACGGGAAGAAGCGCGGACTGAAGGTGATCAGTCGCGCGTCATGGTGCAACTACCGTCTTTTCCCTAACAGCAGCCACCTCCCGGTACTCCGGGTGTACTTGCGCTAAAGTCGCCAGGTTACGGCTGGCTTGAACGTTGCCAAGCGCTGCTGCTTTGCGCCACCAGATGCTGGCCTTGCCATAGTCCTGCGGCACCCCCTGCCCTAGGAAATAAAGATTGCCCAGATTGTACTGAGCGGCGGGAATACCCTGCGCTGCCGCCTTCTCCCACCAGTAAGCCGCTTTGGCTTTATCCTTGTTCACGCCCTGGCCGAAATAATACTGCATGCCAAGGTTGTATTCCGCTTTGGCGTAACCATGGAGGGCAGCCTTATTGAACCAATGTGCAGCCAAGCTATAATTTTGCGGAACTCCGTCACCCAAGGCACAACGAGTACCTATCGTATTCTCGAGCCTGGCCGTGGTGAGATCGGCAGACTGAGCGCCAGCCCCATCTTCTGGGGCCACGCCGATTGCGGTATGCGCACCGGCCCAGGGCGCAGAAAGCGCCAAAAATACCGCCCCACAGACAGCAGGAAGGAATCGTTTACTGAAATCGTAATAATTGCGCATAGAAACTCCTAGCTGATTGCCCATACCTTACAGATAGCGAGGTTACACCAAAAACCTCGCGGATAACCAGAAGTTTTTCAGGCGCATGCCAAACGGGAATTGCAGACTGGCCACACCCGGCGCTTCTCTCCCCGCGCAGGCGCCACATATCAGACGCGTCAAGCAGACAGATGAGCGTCGATCCAAGACTCCGCCGCGTACCAGTCTGCCTGACAGTCGTCTCCCGCAAAACCGCGCGCCTCCGCAAGATAGTAAGCACGTTCGGCAATCATACGCTGGCGATCCGCAGCAGAGACCTGCGGGGACTTTGAACGTCCGGCAGCCCGGGGCTTCTTGGGCACAGCGACCACATCCCGCGCCGCCGCGCGAGGCGCCGGCGCCACCTTGGGATCCGCTGAAATTTCCTTGGGCTTTGTGGCCCGTTTTTTAGGTTGCTCTTCCGCCATGGCCACCCTCCTGAACGACATGAAAAAACGCTCTATAAGAAATAGCACATGGTGGCAGAGTTTTCAAAGTCCGGGCAAGACGTCTTTCCATTTTGTGGAACAGAATGAAGACCATCGACGTGCCGTCAGCGACCGGCCTGCAACATCTCTGCAGACCGCCACCTCTGCGCGAGTTTATCCAGGACGGCGTTGACGAAGCGATGGCCTTGCTCACCACCAAAGTCTTTATCCAGTTCTATGGCTTCATTGATGATCACCCGGTATGGCGTTTGCGGATAGTCCCGCAATTCGCAGGCCGCGAGACGCAGAATCGCCCGTTCGACTTCGCTGACCTCATCGGCCCAGCGACGGTCCTGAACTTCCTCGGCGATGGCGGGGTCCAGCTCGGAGATTGCGGCACAAACCCCTTGCCAGAGGCTTTTAAAGAAAGCGACATCGGCGCCCTGCAGGCGCTCCGGATCGGAGGTAAATTGCAACTCGATCTCGGCACAATGGCCCGGGTTCATCTGCCACTGATAGAGCGCCTGAACCGCAGCTTGACGCGCCAGACGACGGCGACTGACTTTCATCGCGTGCTGTTCAGATCTGACGCAACAACTGCACCATTTCCAGCGCAGTCATGGCCGCATCGAAGCCCTTGTTGCCCGCTTTGGTTCCGGCGCGCTCAATGGCCTGCTCAATGCTGTCCGTGGTCAGCACTCCAAAAATCACCG
>DAIEIW010000013.1:0-2886 GCA_027351205.1 Acidithiobacillus sp. | reverse complement strand
GTGATTGGTACTTCTTCTGAACGGGACTTCCAGTCATAGCCTGCTGTAGGCAGCGGCTATATGCGGTCTTCTTTAGAAATCATCATTCCTGTCTCTATAGAGAGGGAGGGGTCACGGAATAATCTGGCTGTCCACATGCCTGAGAGGCTGCGTTTGGTGACGATCACCCAGAAAACAGCAAGCAGGACGGTGAAAGCCGTCCCCAAATACAGGAAGGGAGAAAATTGTGTTTCTTTGGCGAGAAGATAGGTGGCGCTGTCAAAAACGCCCAAGGGGAAGGTGAACCCCCACCAGCCCATGTTGAACGGCAACCCTTCGCGCAAATACCGTAAAGTGAAAACTATCGCCATGATCATCCACCAGAGACCCAATCCCCAAAGCACTAAGGCCACCATAACCCCAGCTTCCTGCCAGAGCAGCGCCATCGGGGCGAGGTCGGTTAAAGGGAAAATATGGCGACTTGCGGCCCCCAGGGTGATCATGGCCATGGCGCCCGTACCCAATGGCCCGAGAGGCAGCCAGGCAGAAACCGCCATATCCACATGGGGCAGCTTATGCAGCGTGAGGCGCAGGAAGAGTATGGTGAGTATTCCCATGGACAACAGCACTGAAATCGCCCAGAGCACATAACTGACGAAGATCACACTGGTTCCGAGCATTGGCGCCAGATGTTGCGCGACCAGGCCGCCACTGGCGGCAGCAACCTCCGGCGGAACGATGGGCAGGAGCCAGGCCGCTGTCATACGCTCCATACGGTGCTCTTGGGCCGTGAACATATAAAACGGGACCACCAGCACGGAGATGACAGACAAGGCAACATCGATCCACCACATCGCATTAGTCCAGACCATGGACGCCGCACTGATCGGCCAAAGAGTGATCATCCCGTTGACAATGGTGGCAAAGCCCATAGGAATGCAACCGATGAACAACGGCTGCACCGGATGGTGGAAAAGACGCCGAAAGCTCTCTGGGAAGAACACGGCGCGCGACAAAAACATCAATGAAAACAATGCAAAAAATAAGACGTTGACACACCAGAGCGCCTGCGCCACCACCGTCAGTGCCGGGTGGCCATAGGGGAAGTCTCCCAGCATGAGCGCAAGAACACCGGTGCCCATGGTCGCGGCAAACCAGTTAGGCGTGAAATGACGAAGAATCTCTTTGGGATCGTTCCCGGGAGCTGCTGAAAAAAAAGACATTTTGACCCCATCGTTGTATGCTTTTGCGCACATAACTTACGGCAATTCTAAAATATTGTACAATCGTGTTTTTGCATCACGAAAAATAAGGCATGCTTATTTCTTGACGAGGGGCATCATGTCAACTAAAAAAATCGATCCAGAACTACTGTTGGTGTGGGCCCAAGCTGCACGTAAAGGTAACCTGCACGAGGCAGCTGATGCCTTGTTCATGAGCCAGCCTGCGGTATCCCAGCGACTCAAGCAGTTGCAGGATCGTATTGGACATACATTGTATCTACGCAATCACCGCGGGATAACCCCCACGCCAGCGGGGCTGTCCCTATTGCACATCGCTGAGCAGGTAGAGTCGGCCCTGGAAGCGATAAAGTATTTGGGTGATAACGAATCGGGCCGTCTTTACGGTAGCTTGGCTCTGATAGCCAGCCATAGTAATGCTGAAACACTTATTCCTAAAGCCGTTGCTGATTTTCGAAAATTGCATCCAGATGTCAGCTTTCGCCTCACGACAACAAACAGTCGGCAGGCCAAGCGCAATCGCAACCAGGCAGACCTTATTTTTGTGGAGGATGACAAGGCATTAGGCGATACTGGGGGATGGATTCAGGAAACACTTATAGAGACTGATATCAGGATTCTAGTACCAGAGAAACATCGCTGGATTGCGTATGGAAAAGCAATTCCGATAAGCTGGTTGAGTGAAGAAGCGTTAATTTGGAGAGAAGAAGGTTCAGGTATCCGTGAGCATGTCATTGATGCTATTTCAAAACATGGCGTACGCCCAGAAATCCGCTATGAGTTTAATGGTCTTGCAGCCATTCGTAATGCGGTAAGCTGTGGTTTAGGGGTTAGTTTTGTGTCTGGATTAAATGGGATTGATTCCAAATCAGGGGACTGTACACTCCCCATAGATCCGCCAATAAAACATGTATTATCAGTTATTTATAGCGGTGCAAAAAACCATGTTGCTTTGTCTTTTTTATCCCTGCTTAAAAGCCAGTTGGTCAACCGTGGGCCGGACCAGATTCTCTCTTGATGAGGTCGATGCCTTGCTTGTGTAGGGTGTCCAAATAAGATCGAGTCGTGCAGCCAAGGGATAACTGGCGCCCAGGTTCAGGCGTTCCCGAATCCCCGGAAATTTCCGCCTTGTGGAATACTTTGGCGCGGCAGGGCGTCGGCCAAAACATGAGGTGCTCGTTATCAAGGGTTGAGTGAATGCCCCCGGAGAACCCATTACTGAGATGCATTGGAGCTCATCCAGGACGCTATGCCAAGCGTCGGTAAAACCATCTCTTCACCCCTTCCACCGCCATCAGATACACGATGACCATGGCCATAAGTATCGCGAAGAAATCCAACGGCAGTGCCACAAATCCCAGCGCGGCGCCTATTGGGGTCAAAGGCAGTAGGGCTGCCACCGCGACCACGGCCAATGAGGTTCCCGCCAGCACGGGGTGCGGACGGCTGGTCAAGGGATTAAAGCGGGTACGAATGACGAATATTACCAGAACCTGGGTGGCGATGGATTCGATGAACCAGCCGGTGTGGAACATCTCCTCGCCGGCATGGAAAACATGCAACATGATATAAAAAGTGAGGAAGTCGAAGAGCGAACTGATCGGGCCGATCACCATCATGAAGTTGCGAATGAAGGCCATATCCCACTCGTGAGGATGTGATAAAT
>DAIEIW010000234.1:0-25164 GCA_027351205.1 Acidithiobacillus sp. | reverse complement strand
ATAATGGGCATCGATTACTCGAATTTTCAGGCGTGGATCGTGATCATGGCCTATTTTTGGTCGATCCCGCCGATCCTGATCCCGGCGGCGCGGTTTACTCTGGGGGCGCTGGGAGTACCGCACCCCGGCGCCGGGGTGCAGATCGTGGTGGCCACGTTCTGGGCACTGTTCGCGGCGGGTGTTTTGTTGTTCGGGGCGCGCATCACCGCCAGGGTCACTCAGATATTTCTGCTCATCGAGACGGTGTCCGTCGCCTTCATGGCCATCGTCGGTTATGCTCACTGGGGGCCGACGGCGGCCGGGGCGGGGTCCTTCTCCCTCCGCCATATTCACTGGGCTGGCGTCATCGTCTGCATGGTGGTGGCCGCCACCATCGTGGACGGCTGGGAAATAGACTCCTACGCCTCGGAAGAATCCAGAAACCCGCGCATCACCCCAGGATGGGGCGGTATCATCGGGGCCATGAGCGTGGTGCTCTACTACCTGCTGATCTGGCCCCTGCTCCTGCATCAGGTGCCCCTCGATCAGTTGCAAAACAGCAGTGATACCCTGAGTCTCTGGGCGGCAACGGTGTCCCCGCAATTACTCCCGTGGATGCGCATCGCGATTATCGCGTCGACCGCCGGTGGTCTCTGGCTCACCACCTTCATCCTGTCCCGCGCCCTTTTCGCCATGTCCCGGGATAGGGTGATGCCGGAGTGGCTGGGCCGGCTGAATCGCGGACACGTGCCGTACTGGTCTGTCATCCTGCCCATCCTGCTGGCCCTGGCGGTTGTCCTCATGCAGGTTTTCTTCCCCAGTATGCGGGACCTGTTCAATCTGGTGCTGAGCGCGGCGGGATTCTTTCTGGTGGCGGAGTTTTTGCTGGACGGGATCAACATGATGGGCTTTTTGTTGCTGCAGCATCGCTTTGTCCGGCACCATTTCAGGGCGCATCATCATGCCGGGCTCCTGCTTGGATCGCTGGTCGTGATCATCAGCCTCTCCGCTGTGGAGGTGTTGTTTTTTATCTATGGCCCGAAATATATTGCGGCCGGCATCGACCAGACTGTTGCGGTGTTTTTGCTGTTGGGTATCTTTTATATGCTCTGGTTGCGCTGGCGGAAGGCGGGGCAACGCACTTACGTCTTCGATGAGCTAGAGTTGCAGGAAGATTGACCAGGACTGCGGCCTCTGCTATATCGGGCGAACCCTAACCTTCTCAACTTTCCCCGGGGTTCTTATGGCAGCACATGGCGAAGTGGTGGTTCTGGGAGCAGGCATCGTCGGGGTTTCCATTGCCTTGCAGTTGCAGTTGCGGGGCCGTCCCACCATTCTTCTGGACCAGCAAGGGGCCGGGGAGGGGACATCCTTCGGCAATGCCGGCCTGATTCAGCGCGAGGCGGTCATGCCGCACCCCTTCCCCCGTGCCCTGGCAACGCTGCTTAGCTATGCCCGCAATCAGTCGACCGAGGCCTACTACCGGGGGACGATGCTGCCGCGTCTCGCCATTCCCTTCCTGCGGTACTGGTATAACTCCCGTGAAGACCGTCACCGGATGATTGCCCGGCATTATGCGGCATTGATCGCGCACTGCCTGGATGATCATCTGGCTCTGGCCGGTGCGGCGGGGGCGATCGACCTGCTCCGCCCCGGTGGCTGGTTGCAGGTACACCAAAATCCCGAGTCTCTGGATCATGCCCTGAAAGAGGCGGCGTATAAGGCCGGGAATTTCGAGGTGGCTTACGACGCACTCGACGGCGCGCAGGTGGCGGCGATGGAGTGCAGTCTGCGCCCCGGACTGGCCGGCGGTATCCACTGGACCCAGCCCCTGGCCGTTGTCGATCCCCACGCGCTCACTCGCGCATACCTGAACTATTTTACCCGGATGGGCGGCGAGTTCCGCACCAGCGCCGTGCGGAGCATAGAGCGCGGTTCGACGGGGTGGCGCATTGTTACGGTGCATGAGCCGGTGGAGGCCGCCGAGGTGGTGGTGGCTTTGGGCGCCTGGTCGCCGGATGTGACCGGATCCCTGGGCTACCACCCGCCCCTTTTTGTGAAAAGGGGCTATCACATGCACTACGCCCAGCCGGAGGCGACACCGCTCTGTCACCCGGTGCTCGATGCCGATCAGGGCTATATGCTGGTGCCCATGCAGCGCGGTATCCGACTGACGACCGGTGCGGAGTTTGCGCACCGGGATGCACCGCCTTCCGCTATTCCGCTCAGCCGGGCGGAGGCGCAGGCTCGGGGGTTGTTGCCTGCCCTCGGCGGGCGTCTGGACGCCGACCCCTGGATGGGGGTGCGCCCCTGCACCCCTGACATGCTGCCGATCATTGGTCGGGCGCCGGGGCATCCGGGTGTGTGGTATGCCTTCGGCCATTGTCACCAGGGTTTGACCCTGGGGCCGACCACCGGGCGTTTGCTGGCCGAGATGATATTGGGTGAAACGCCGTTTATGGACCCCGCTCCCTACCGACCGGAGCGGTTCTGAACGTCGGATTTTTGGATATTGACCAGCAGTCTGCGAACGCCGGAGCCGATCATGGAGCAAGTAAGCCCTCCCAAACGCCGTCTCGAACCCCTTTGCGAAAAGATTACGCTGCCAGTGATCCGTGTCGTGGTGGATGATTTCTACAATCGCATCCAGCATCACCCGACCCTGGCAGAGCCTTTCTCCATCGTCCAGGACTGGGAGTTGCACAAGGACCGTCTCGTTCACTACTGGTGGACCGTGTCCGGCGGACTTCCCTACCAAGATTACCGCTATGCGCTGGGCGACAAGCATGCTCCGGTCGGAATAACCCATTTGCTGGTGGATGACTGGCTCGCGCTTTTTCACGAAACCATGCTGGATCACATGGATGCGGATATTGCCCGTCGCTGGCACGGTATGGCGGCGGGTATCGCCGAGTCTCTGCGCCTGATGTTCGCTCCGCGCGGGGATTAAGCAAAGGGTCGGTGCTGACCCTGATCCAGAAAAAACCGGTAGGCCGGGTTGGCGGTTTCCGCCACATGCGGGTAGTCGAGCCGGGCAAGCAGTGATTCGAATTGTGCCATCTCGCTGTCCGGCACCTCAAAGCCCGCCAGCACCCGGCCCAGGTCGACGCCATTATTGCGATAGTGGAAAAGGCTGATGTTCCAGTGTCCGCCCAGTTTGTCGAGAAACTCCATCAGCGCCCCTGGCCGTTCCGGAAACTCAAAACGGTAAATCCGCTCGTTCTGCGCGGCCGCCGCATGCCCGCCCACCATATGGCGGATGTGCAGTTTGGCCATTTCGTCGTCACTCAGGTCCAGCGCTTCGTGACCTGTGATTCGTAAGCTCTCCAGCAACGCACTGGCGTCTTCCCGGTCGCGGATGGCCACCCCGACGAAAATATGCGCCCGATCCCGGTGGTGCAGGCGGTAATTGAATTCCGTCACGACTCGCTGACCAATCGCCGCGCAGAAGGCGCGAAAGGCCCCTGGTCGCTCCGGGATGGTGACCGCGAACAGCGCCTCGCGGGCCTCGCCCAGTTCCGCCCGCTCGGCGATGAAGCGCAGGCGGTCAAAGTTCATATTGGCGCCGGAGAGGAGGGCGACCCAGGCCCCCCCCCGACCGGGGTCGGTTGCCGCCATCCGCTTGAGACCCGCCAAGGCCAGCGCGCCCGCCGGCTCCATGACGGAACGGGTTTCGTCAAACACATCCTTGATGGCCGCACAGATCTCATCATTGGTCACCCGCACGATCTCATCCACATATTTGCGGCAGAGGGCAAAGGTGTGTTCTCCCACCTGGCGCACCGCCACGCCATCGGCGAAAATACCGACCTGGGGCAGCGTAACGCGTTCCCCCGCCTGCAAAGACTGATACATGGCGTCGGCCTCAAAGGGCTCTACGCCGATGATGCGAATCTCGGGCACGATGGATTTCAGGTAAGCCGCCACCCCGGCAATGAGGCCGCCGCCGCCCACCGGAACAAAAATCGCCTCCAGGCCGGCGCCCCGCTGACGGAGTATCTCTGCGCCTATGGTCCCCTGTCCGGCAATCACCAGCGGATCGTCAAAGGGAGGAATGAAGACCAGGCCCGATTCGGCGATCAGGGCGTCGCAATGCCCCTGCGCGTCGGAGTAGCTGTCGCCATGAAGAATGACTTCCGCACCCCGCGCCCGTACCGCGTTGACCTTGATTTCCGGAGTGGTGCCGGGCATGACGATCACCGCACGGATACCCAGCTTCTGGGCAGCATAGGCGACGCCCTGCGCATGATTGCCGGCGCTGGCGGTGATGACACCACGTGCCTTTTCAGCATCCGAAAGCTGGGCGATCTTGTTGTAGGCGCCGCGCAGTTTGAAACTGAACACCGGTTGCAGGTCTTCGCGCTTGAACAGCACCTCGCGCTGCAGGCGTGCGCTCAATTTGGGCGCGGCTTCCAGGGGCGTTTCCCGGGCCACATCGTAGACCCTGCTGCACAGCACTTCGCGCAGAAGATTTTTCACGAAGCGTTTTCTTCCGGTTTATGGAGCTGCATGAGTTTGCGGAATTCGGCGATATCGGGCGCCAGGGTCAGGTTTGCCTTGGCTTCCATGGCCTCGTAACGGGTGAGTATTTCTTCGCCCATTTCGGTCAGATGAGCACCGCCGCCGTGGCTGCCCCCGGTGGCGGTGCTCACCACCGGTGCCAGAAAACAGTGATTCATGGTGTCCACCAGCAACCAAGCGCGCCGGTAACTCATATTCATCGCCCGCGCCGCCGCAGAGATGGAGCCTTCTTCGCGAATATGACGAAGCAACTCGGCCTTGCCGGGGCCGATGGCGATGGCTTCCGCCAGCAGGACGCGAAGACGGGGTTGCAGGTGGTCGGTCATGGGATCCTCCTCTCAAAATAGTCCAGCAGCGTGTTTGGCAACCAACGCAGATGTCCCGGAAAGACGCCTTCTATAAAGCCAACATGACCGCCTTGCTCGGTGATGCAACGTGTTACGGCCGGGCTTATCTGCACATTGCGCAGGCTGTCGACGGGTACAATAGGGTCATCCGCGCTGTTCAGAAGCAATGTAGGCACCTGTATCTGCGGCAACAACGGCGCCGCCGAGCCCTCTTTCCAGAGGTGCATGGCGCCCGAGAAACCATGTACTGGCGCCGTAAAATATTCATCGAAATCATACACGCTTTTTGCCGAAAAGACCCGTGGCCAGTCCGTCATCCCCGGGTACCTGGACTCGTAACGGCGGACAGAAGCCTTCATTTTCTCGAGAAAATACCGGTTGTAGAAGCGAAGATGACTGGATTGCAGATACTCTGCCGTCGCGACCAGATCAACAGGGGCGCAGACGGCAGCCGCAGATTCCAGATTTTTATGGGCCTCGTCTCCTGCCTCACCCAGATATTTGAGCAAGGCGTTACCGCCGAGGGAAACGCCGACGGCGTAGCGAGGGCGACGTGGAAACAGTGCAGTCGCGCGCTCCAGCATCCAGCGAATCTCGGCACTATCCCCCGCGTGGTAGCTACGGGGCAGCAAGTTGTCCATTCCTCCGCAACCGCGGAAATTGATAAAGCAGCCTGCCCAGCCCCTCCGCCGCAGGCCTGCCGCGAGGGCGCGGGCATAATGTCCCCGCGAACTACTTGCCAGGCCATGAAAGAGCATGACCACCGGCGCAGCGGCTGACGCGTCCACCCAGTCTACGGCGACCCGGTCGCCATCGGGCGTTTCCCAGATTTCCCGGCGAAAATCGACAGGATCCGAGCGCGCAAAAAAGGGCGCCCAGATGGTCTGAAAGTCACCACCCCGCGACCACCAGGGCGGATGAAAAGCGCAGGAAGGATTCAATCCTCTAGGTAGGCGTCATGGCTGCGCAAGTAGGCTTCGAGATCGCCGATGCAACTGCCGCAACCAGCGCCACAGCCGGCGTGGACCATCAAAAGCTCCATAAAGGGCAGGGGGTTGGCGCGCTGGCGCTCAAGTATTTCCTGAAAAGTGGCGGCCGAACAGCAGCAATAGGGGCTGTCATCGACTTCCTCGGGGACGGCGGACATGGCGGAACTTTCACCTCTGATACAGCGCAAAAAAGCAAAGGCATACAGTAGCCATTGAAAGCGTGCGGTGCAAGAGGCCCACCACGATCCGTTCTGAAAACACCGTGACCGGAGGCGCGGGGCTGCTATTGTCCCTGTCATGATATAAAATGTTCGTATCGGCGTTGGCGCCCGATGCAACGCCCCCACAGAGAAGCCAACGCCCTTTTTAGTGAGAAGTTCACATGTCTGTGAGCGTCAGCGGGTCATTGTCATAAAAGGTTCATAACAGTGCCGCACTATTGTCATATTTATGAGTCATAATGGATGAAGATTTGCTATCGTTTTTGCACGGAGAACTCTGCATGCTCAGCACTCAGTCTCACGGCAGTATCAGTCACGCCGCCAGCAGGAAAGAGCGCTCATTGCGACTCTATCTGGCGCGTCACCAGGATGAGGTGGAAGCGGCGCAGCGCCTGCGCTATGACGTGTTCAGCGCCGAGTATGGCGCGCAGCTCAGTGGTCGTCCCGGGCTGGACCAGGATGAATACGATCCATTTTGTGAGCATTTGATTGTCGAAGACGAGGTCCGTCAGGAGGTGGTCGGCACCTATCGGCTCTTTCTTCCCGAGAAGGTCGCCCGGGTGGGCCGCTATTATGCCGAGACCGAGTTTGATCTCTCCCGTCTGCTGACCATGAATGCGCGGATTATGGAGTTGGGACGATCCTGCGTACATCCCGGATACCGTCAGGGCGCGGTGATCGCGCTGCTCTGGTCGGGACTCGCCGAGGCAATGAAGATGTGGCAGATTGATTATCTCATGGGATGCGCCAGTGTTCACAGCACGGATGGTCAGGCGGTCGGCGCCCTGTATCAGACTCTCGGCACCCACCTTACGCCGCTGGAACAACGCGTATTCCCCTTGCGTGCCCTACCCCATTTTGACGCGCAGGCGCAGGTAGAACCGGCGCTACTGCCCGGCTTGCTCAAAGGGTATTTGAGGGCGGGGGTGCGCCTCGGTGGTGAGCCCTTCTGGGATCCGCAATTTCATTGCGCGGATTTTTTCGTCTGGTGCGAGTCGACGCTGATCTCTCCGCGCTACCAGCAGCGCTTCCTGGAACCGGTGGATGCGCGTAAATGATGCGTCGTAAAAAGCCCGCCCCGGTATTGGTGCCATACCCGGGGCGGCGCTGGCGTCGTTCGCGGCCCAAGGCGGTGCGGCGCATCTGGCGGCTGCCGGTGCTGGTATTTTATCTGCTTCTGGCCTTTCCGTTAGCGGTGTGGACCTGTGCCCGAAAGCCCACACCGGACGCCGGTAGCTATCGGGCTTTTGCCTGGTGGAGTCGGCAGGCCCTGCGCATTTTCGGGGTTCATCTGCGCGTGGATGGCGTCATCCCGGAGGCGCCGGTGCTGGTCGCCGCCAACCACGTTTCCTACCTCGACATTCTTGCGCTGGCGACCTTGGTTCCCAGCCGTTTCGTAGCGAAGAAGGAAATGCGCGCATGGCCCTTTTTCGGGCTTATGGGTGCGTGGTTGGGGACGCTTTTTATCGATCGCAGCGATGCCCGCGCCAGCCAGCGCATCCTGCGTCAGGCGGGTGAGATTCTGGCAGCCGGTACCAGCGTGATCATCTTTCCGGAGGGGACTACCAGCGATGGCAGGGAAGTCGGCGATTTTTTTGCAGCGCCTTTCGAGGCCGCCTGCTGGGCAGGAACGCCCACCATACCGGTTGCACTGCGTTATGAAGATGTGCTCTGTCCCGGTCAGCCGGACGCGCTCTGCCCCTTTGTCGGTGACGACAGCCTGTTCGGCCATCTCTGGCGACTGGCGGCGGCCGCACCCCTGACGCTGCGGGTGGAATTCCTGCCCGCACTGGCCCCCGGACTGGGACGCCGCGAGTTGGCGACGACCGCCCGGCAGGCCATTACCGAGGCCTTGCAGCGGATGGAACAGGGGGCGTCTGTCACCTACCTGCGCGACCCCCGCCGTCACTCCCTACGGGATGCCTGGGTGGCGTGGCGGCGGGGACATGGTGGCTGAGGAGACATCCACGGGAGCACTAGGCGGTCTTCGGCCGCCAGCCCTGCACGCTTTCGACAAGAATGGCAACATGCTCAACGGGAGTCTGCGGGGTGATGCCGTGGCCGAGGTTGAAGATATGACCGGTCCCCGATCCGTGGCTTTCCAGAATGCGCGTCGCTTCCCTGACAATCCCTTCGGGGCTGCCGTAGAGGGCGATGGGGTCCATGTTACCCTGTAGCGCAACGCTGTTACCCAGACGCTGGCGGGCGTGGCCCAATTCCGTCGTCCAGTCGAGGCCAAGTGCATCGGCGCCGCTCGCGGCCATGGCCTCGAGCCAGTTGCCTCCGCCTTTGGTAAAGAGTATGACCGGCACTCGGCGGCCTTCGGCTTCGCGCTGCAAAGCGGCGACGATCTCGCTCATATAGGCGAGGGAGAACTCTGCATACGCAGGGGTACTGAGGCTGCCGCCCCAGGTATCAAAAATCATTACCGCCTGGGCGCCTGCGGCAATCTGAGCGTTGAGGTAGCTGGTCACCGACTGCGCCAGATGGCGCAGCAGTTGGTGCAGCAGCGCCGGATCGCTGTACAGCAGCCCTTTGATGTGGATGAAATCGCGGCTGCCGCGCCCTTCGATCATATAGCAGGCGAGGGTCCACGGACTGCCTGCAAAACCGATGAGGGGCACACGTCCGTTGATCTCACGGCGGATGAGCCGCACGGCGTCCATCACGAAGCGCAACTCCGTTTCCGGGTCGGGCTGGCTGAGTGCGGAGATGCCGGCAGCGTTGCGCAAGGGGCGCGCAAAAACCGGACCCTCCCCTTCCTGAAATTCCAGCCCGAGTCCCATGACATAGGGGATGGTCAGGATATCCGAAAAAAGGATGGCGGCATCCAGGGGGAAGCGGTCGATGGGCTGTAAAGCGACCTCGCAGGCCAGTTCCGGCGTGGTGCAGAGGCTGAGAAAATCGCCGGCACGGGCGCGGGTGGCGCGGTACTCCGGCAGGTACCGCCCGGCCTGACGCATCAGCCAGACGGGTACATGATCCACCGGCTGACGCAGGCAGGCGCGCAGGAAATTGTCATTCTGCAGGGTGGCGGACATCGCTCATACCCCCAGATAGTCGAGGATGCCCTGCGCCGCGCGGCGCCCTTCGTCCACCGCAGTGACCACCAGGTCGGAGCCTCGCCGCATGTCTCCCCCGGCAAAAATGCGCGGGTTGCCGGTCTGGAACTGCGCGTTGGTGCTGATCCGCCCCCGGCTGTCCGTAGTGATGTGGTGTTCCGCAAACCAGGGGGCAGGGGAGGGATCAAAGCCGAAGGCGATGATCACGACATCGGCATCCAGCACCTGTTCCGAGCCGGGAATGATTTCCGGGTGACGCCGGCCCCTGGCATCGGGCTCGCCCAGACGGGTCTCCACCAGACGCACGCCCTGCGCTCCTGATGCAGCATCTCCGACCACTTCGACGGGCTGACGATTGAAAAGAAAGTGGACGCCTTCCTCGCGGGCATTGGCGACTTCCCGGCGTGAGCCGGGCATGTTCTCCTCATCGCGGCGGTAGACACAGGTCACATGGTCGGCACCTTGGCGGATCGCCGTACGCAGACAGTCCATGGCGGTATCGCCGCCACCCAGCACCACAACCCGCTTGCCGGACAGGCTGACATAGGGGAGTGTCGGGTCCGGCAACTGCATCAGGTGACGCGTGTTCGCGATCAGGTAGGACAGCGCCTTGAGGACGCCTGGCAGTTTCTCGCCAGGGAAGTCGCCGTTCTTGGCGGTATAGGTGCCCATCCCCAGAAACACGGCGTCAAAATCTTCCAGGAGCTTACCCAGGGAAATGTCTCTGCCGACCTCCGTGTCGAGCTGAAAACGGATACCCATTTCCTGTAGCAGGCTGGCGCGGCGTGCAACCACTGCCTTCTCCAGTTTGAAGGACGGGATGCCGAAGGTGAGCAGACCACCAACCGCCGGATAGCGGTCAAAGACGACCACTTCGGTGCCTGCGCGGTTGAGGATGTCCGCACAGCCGAGGCCCGCCGGACCGGCACCCACTACGGCGACCCGTTTGCCATTGGGGAGGATGTCGGGCATCTGCGGCTGCCAGCCACGGGCCAGCGCTTCTTCGGTGATGAACCTTTCCAGATTGCCGATGGTGACGGCGCCGAAGCCGTCATTGAGGGTACAGGCACCTTCACACAGGCGATCCTGGGGGCAGATGCGGCCACAGATTTCCGGCAGGGTATTGGTCTGATGGGACAGACTGGCCGCTTCTTCCAGACGATTCTCGACAATGAGTTGCAGCCAGTTGGGAATATAGTTGTGCACCGGGCACTTCCATTCACAATACGGATTGCCGCAATGCAGGCAGCGGTCGGCCTGAAGCTGGGCACTGCCCAGGTCAAAGCTCTGGTAGATTTCCTTGAAGGCTTCGCGGCGTTCTTCCACGTCCAGCTTTTGGGGGTCCTGCCGCGGGTCTTCGATGAATGAAAAATGACTCATGGTTTTTCCTCAGGGTGACGCGGTCAGCTCGCTTCTTCGAGCAGGACATCCAGTTTGGCGGCCTTGGGCACCACCAGCCAGACATCGCGGATAAAGTGGGTCCAGTCCTTGAGCAGCCCTGCGGCATAACGGCTGCCGGTGGCGGCCACATGGGCCTCGATATGGCGCCGCAGGAGGGCCTCGTAGCCGCGCATGGATTCGGTTTCGATTCCGTGATAATTCACCAGTTCGCCATTCACCTGATCAGGGAACTGGCGGGCCTGATCGCGGACGAAGGCGAGGCCACCGGTCATGCCCGCCCCGAAATTCACGCCGACCGAGCCGAGGATGACGATCTGACCACCGGTCATGTATTCGCAGGCGTGATCTCCGGCGCCTTCGATCACGGCGATGGCTCCTGAATTGCGCACCGCAAAACGTTCACCGGCACGTCCCGCGGCGTAGAGGCGTCCCCCGGTGGCTCCGTACAGGCAGGTGTTGCCGACGATGGCCGAGTCCTGGCTGGCATAAGTGACGCCTGCCGGCGGCGCGATGACGATCGTACCACCATTCATGGCCTTGCCCACATAATCGTTGGCATCGCCATGCAGATGCAGGGTCATCCCCTGTACGCAGAAGGCACCAAAGGATTGGCCCGCGGTGCCCTGCAGGTCGACATGTACCGCATCTTCCCGTAGCCCGGAATTCCCAAAGCGGCGGGCGATTTCTCCGGCAAGGCGGGCGCCGATGGAGCGGTTCACGTTACGGATCGGGTAGCGCAGGCGGGTGGGGATTTGCTCTTCCAGCGCGGGTCTGGCGTCCTTCACCATGCTTTCCGCCAGATCACCCTTGTCGAAAGGCGGGTTGCGGTCCTGGGTCTGAATGTTGGTGTCGGCATTGTGCAGGTCGGTATTGCCCAGCAGCGGACGAAGATCCAGATGTGCCTGTTTTTCCGTCTGCGTCCCACCGATTTCCAGCATCTGGCTGGCACCGACGAGGTCGTCGAAGCGACGGATGCCGAGTTGCGCCATGATTTCGCGGGCTTCTTCGGCGACGAAACGGAAGTAGTTGATGACCATTTCCGGCAGACCGGCGAAATGTTTGCGCAGGGTCTCATCCTGGGTGGCGATGCCGGTGGCGCAGTTGTTGAGATGACAGATGCGCAGATATTTGCAGCCCAGCGCGATCATCGGCGCGGTACCGAAACCGAAGCTCTCCGCACCCAGCAGAGCGCCTTTGATCACGTCCAGCCCGGTTTTGAAGCCGCCGTCCGCCTGCAAACGCACCCGGTGTCGCAAGTGGTTGCGGCGCAGGGTGACCTGGGTTTCCGCCAGCCCCAGTTCCCACGGCGAGCCGGCATATTTGACCGAACTCAGTGGACTGGCGCCGGTGCCACCGTCGTAACCGGCGATGGTGATGCGGTCGGCATAGGCCTTGGCCACGCCGGCGGCGATGGTGCCGACACCGGCTTCCGAGACCAGCTTCACGGAGACGTAGGCCTGTGGATTGACCTGCTTCAGGTCAAAAATGAGCTGCGCCAGATCCTCGATGGAATAGATGTCATGGTGCGGCGGCGGGCTGATGAGGGCGACGCCTTCCTTGGCGTAGCGCAGGCGGGCAATGATGCCGCTGACCTTGTGCCCCGGCAACTGACCGCCCTCTCCAGGCTTGGCGCCCTGTGCCACCTTGATCTGCAACTCTTCGGCGTTGACCGCATACTCCGGCGTCACGCCAAAACGACCTGACGCGATCTGTTTTATTTTGCTGACCTTGTTGCTGTGGTAACGGGCGGGATCCTCACCGCCTTCGCCGGAGTTGGAACGCCCGCCTATGGTATTCATGGCGATGGCCAGGGCCTCGTGGGCTTCCGGCGACAGGGCACCCAAAGACATGGCCGCAGTGTCGAAACGGCGGGTAATCGCCTCGATGGGCTCCACTTCGCTGAGTGGTACGGACTGTGCTGCCGGGCGCAACTGCAGCAGATCGCGCAGGTTGGTGACAGGGCGATCGTTCACCAGTCCGGCAAAAACCCGATAGTCGGCATAGCGCCCTGAACGGACCGCCGTTTGCAGGCTCTGGACGACATCCGGGTGGTAGGCGTGATATTCACCGCCGTTGACATATTTGAGCAGACCGCCCAGTGGCAGCGCCTTTCGGGGCATATACGCATCGCGGACTTGCTGGCGGATATCGTTTTCGAGATGGCTGAACGACGCCCCGCCGATGCGGTTGACCGTCCCCTTGAAACAGCGCTCCACCACCATCTGATCCAGACCGAGTGCCTCGAAGAGCTGGGTGCTGCGGTACGATGCCAGGGTGGAAATCCCCATTTTTGAGAGGATCTTATAGAGGCCCTTGTCGATGCCCTTGCGATAATTTTCCAGCGCCTTGAGAACCGTCACCGGCTGGCTGAAGGCGTGCCGCTCGGCCAGGCTGCGGATGATGGCATAGCTCAGGTAGGGGTAGACGGCGGTGGCGCCATAACCGATCAGGGTGGCGAACTGGTGGGGATCGCGGGCATGGGCCGTGGCCGCCACGATGTTGCAGCGGGTGCGCAGGCCGGCATCGATGAGGGCATGGTGGACGGCACCTACCGCCATCAGCGCCGGGATGTAGAGCCGGTCACGCTCCAGGGCGTGATCCGAGAGCACCAGGATGACGGCCCCGTGCCGCACCGCCTCGATGACCGCTTCGCAGAGGGCCTCGATGGCGCCTCCCAGATTGCTGTCCGCAGCGGAATAGCAGAGGTCGAAAGTCTGGCTACGGAAGGCGGGTTCCGTGTGGCTGGTGAGGGCGCTGAAAATGGCATCGGAGAGCACCGGGGAGTGCACCTCGATGCGCCGGGCATATTGGGGACGCTCGGCAAACAGATTGCTCTCGCTGCCGATGACCGTGTTGAGGGACATCACCAGCGCTTCGCGCAGGGGATCTATGGGGGGGTTGGTGACCTGGGCGAACTGCTGCCGGAAATAATCGGCGATGTGCCGGGTCTGCCGCGACAGGACCGCCATGGGGGTATCGTCACCCATGGAACCGACGGCTTCCTGGGCACCCTCGGCGAGGACGCGGATCAGCTGGTCTTCTTCCTCAAAGCTGACGCCAAAGGCCTTCTCACTGACCAGCAGATCGTTCACCGGCAACGCGGGGGTGGCAGCCCGGTCGTCGCTGTCGAGATGTTCGGCATACTGATCCAGCCATTCCCGGTAGGGGTGGCTGTTCTGGATTTGCGCGTCGATGTCCGCCGACTCCAGAAATTTGCCCGTGGCCATATCCACCGCCACCAGTTGTCCCGGCCCGACCCGGCCCTGCACGACGATGTCGCGGTGATCGTAGTCGAAGACACCCACTTCGGAGGCGATATTGATGATCCGGTCTTTGGTGATGACATAGCGGGCCGGACGCAGACCGTTGCGATCCAGTGCGCAGGCCGCGATGCGTCCAGTGTTGAGCACCAGTCCGGCGGGGCCGTCCCAGGCCTCCATGCGCATGGAGTGATATTCGTAGAAGGCACGCAGGGCGGGTTCAATGCGCGGGACATTATGCCAGGCGGGCGGCACCAGCAGGCGGATGGCCTTGAAAAAGTCCATGCCGCCCTGCACCAGCAGTTCCAGCATGTTGTCGAGACTGAAGGAATCACTGCCGCCGCCCACCGCCGGCAGCACTTCCGCCATGGGTAACAGGTCGGATTGGAGCTGCGCCTCGCGGGCCCTGGCCCACAGGCGGTTGCCCTGCACGGTATTCAACTCGCCATTGTGGGCGAGGATGCGGAAGGGCTGGCACAGCCGCCATTCCGGCCAGGTATTGGTGGAAAAACGCTGGTGGTAGGTGACGAGGGCGGAGGCGAAGCGCGGGTCGCGGAGGTCGGGGTAAAAAACCGGGAGATTTTCCGGCAATACCATGCCTTTGTAGCCGATGACCTGAGAGGAGCAGGTCACCGCAAAAAAACTGCCCTCGTCGGCAAAGCGTTTTTCTACCCGCCGCCGCAGGCGGTAGAGGAGGCGCTCCCGGTTGTCCGTGTCCATATCGTCGGGGAGACCCACAAAAGCCTGCCAAACTCCCGGCAGACTCTGCAGTGCTTCTTCACCACAGGCGCCAAGGTCGGTAGGCACCTCGCGCCAGCCCAGGCAGTGCAGTCCAAGATCTTCCGCTTCTGCACCCAGGGCTGCTCGAATAGTCTTTGCAACCGTTTCGTCCCGAGGCAGGAAAAACTGGCCGATACCAAAGTGTGTACCGAGAGCGATGCCCTGTCCGGCAGCGATGGCGCGGAAAAAGGCCTCCGGCATCTGCAACAGCAGACCGCAACCGTCGCCGCTTTTGCCGTCGGCGGCTATGGCGCCACGGTGGGTGAGCCGCGCCAACGAGACGATGGCCGTCGCGACAATGGCGTGACTGGCCTGGTTGTCCATCTGGGCAATCAGCCCGAAGCCACAGGAGTCCCGTTCAAAATCGGAGGAGTATAAGCTTTGCGTCATATCGTCACCTGGTCGTCACATCACCCTGTCGCCGGACTGCAAAGCAGGGCCGGGCATTATAACGCGCTCATGGGTACCATCCAAGGGTGCGAATGGATCATTCCCGGAATGTCGGGGCCGGATGGGCAAGAGGGGGGTCAGGCCTCGCCATGCGGGTCAAACAGACGGTCATACTCGGCGATGGCAAAGCGGTCGGTCATGCCCGCCACGTAATCGGCAACGACACGTGCCTGAGGCTTCTTCGTGCCGCCGCACGTGTTGATGCGCAGCTGGTATTTCAGTGGCAGCAGCCGCGGATCTTCGAGCAGGGTATGGAACAGCTTGCGTACCAGGCGCTTGGCTTTTTCCGCCTGACGGTGTACCCGGGGGTGGCGATACATGCGCTGAAAGAGAAAGCGTTTGAGGGTGGCGACTTCGTGGGCGATGGCCGGACTATGGGCGGCGAGCGGCTGCGACGCGGCCCGCACTTCCGCTATGGTGGTGACGCCTTCGGCCGCGATGCGGCGCCGAGTCTCACTGACCAGATCGTGGATGAGCAGATTGATGAGGCGGCGGCCTGTTTCGTGACGCAATATGGTCGCGGAAGCGTCGGGAAAGCGTTGCTGCACCTCGGCGAAAATCGTCCCGTACAAAGTGCTGGCGCAGAGCTCTTCGCGGTTCAGCAGACCGGCGCGCAGGCCGTCATCGATATCATGGTTGTTATAGGCGATCTCATCGGCGAGATTGGTGATCTGCGCCTCCAGGCTGGGCTGGGAGCCCCGCAGAAAGCGTTCACCCACGTCGCCCAGGTCGGCGGCTTTATTTTTGGCGCAATGCTTGAGAATACCCTCGCGGGTTTCGAAGGTCAGGTTCAGGCCTGGAAAGTCGCCGTAGCGCTTTTCCAGATGGTCCACGATTCGCAGGGACTGGATGTTATGCTCGAAACCGCCGAGGTCGGCCATGCATTCCTGCAGGGCATCCTGTCCGGCATGGCCAAAAGGGGTATGACCCAGATCGTGGGCCAGGGCGATGGCTTCGACCAGATCCTCGTTCAAGGCCAACTGGCGGGCGATGGCGCGCCCCACCTGTCCGACTTCCAGGCTGTGGGTGAGGCGGGTGCGGTAGAGGTCCCCCTCGTGATTCACAAAGACCTGGGTCTTGTATTCCAGACGGCGGAACGCGCCGGAGTGAATGACCCGGTCGCGGTCGCGCTGAAAGGCGCTGCGACCGGCGGGCGGCTCCTCCGCGTGTTTGCGGCCACGGCTCTGCGCGGGGTCGGCGGCGTACGGTGCCAAGCCCCCGGGCTGTCCCGGAGAGATCAGGTCAGGCATGCCCGGACGATTCCTGCACCGCGGCACCGGCCGCGGATTCGTCCAGCACCCGCTGCATGGTTTCGGCGAGTAACGGCAGGCGCGCGGCGAACAGCGCGAAGGCCGCATCGGCATACTCGCGAATTTCATACTGGGCATCCTGCTTGCGCCGCAGTTTGAAAAAATTCATCAGGCTGCGGAAGTTGACCGTCCAGTAGACGTCCGAGTAGGTGGCGACCGGCATCACGTTGCGCAGCAGTTCGCGAGCCCGGCCACGGTAAGGGTCGCGCCCGCCCTCTTTGGGAGCCAGTTCACCGCGTTCGCGTGCATCGTCAATGCGGCTGCATGCCGCGCTATATTGTTTCTCATACCAGGCGAAGAGTTGCGCCATCAGTGCTTCATATTCGTCTATGGCAGCCTGATCCAAAACCGCAAAGCCATCCACCGTGCGCGCGGCGACATCCGGCACGTAGGCGACGGAGATGGGCTTGCGATAGCGCATGGAAAACTCGTTCCAACTGGAAACGCGGTGTTTGACCCACTGGCGCAGCACGAAAATCGGCGCGATGAAGCGGAAACGGAAATAGACGGTCTCGAAGGGGGTGCCATGCTGATCGCGCAGCAACTGGTAAAGCAGGGCGCGGTCGCGATCCGTAAATTCGTGCCCATTGGCGAGGCGCTGGTTGGTGGTGCTGATGCGCGCGGTGTTGATGATGGTGGCTTCGTCACCCCAGGTTTCCTCCAGTTCGATGAAACCGAAGTTGCCGATGCGGCGGGTGCCGCCGGGATTGAGTGCGCTACGCTGAGCTATTTCCTCCCGCAATTCCGCGGTCGCCTTGTTGATCTCATGCATGTCCGTGCTCCATGAACGCCTGAAGGGTTTGAGTGACAGCGGCAGGGGGAACATCCCCGGTGATGACCGCACTCCCGATACCGCGCAGCAGGATGAAGCGCACCCGCCCGCCCTCCGCTTTCTTGTCGACGCGCATGAAGCCGAGATAGTCGGCGACAGGGAGAGCCGGGGCCAGGGTGGGCAATCCGGTGGCTTTGACAAGGGCGTAGATGCGATCCTGCTCACTTTCCCGGATCAGATCCAGGCGTCGCGACAGATCCGCCGCCATGACCATGCCGATGGCCACCGCCTCGCCGTGCAGGTACTGGCCGTAGCCCGACGCCGCCTCGATGGCGTGACCAAAGGTGTGACCAAGGTTGAGAATGGCCCGCAGCCCGCCTTCCAGTTCGTCGCGCGCCACGATATCCGCCTTGTCCTTGCAGGAGTGCCGGATCACTTTGGTCAGGGCGTCCGGCTCCCGGGCCAGTACTGCATCCATGTGATCTTCGAGCCAAGAGAAAAAACCCTGATCGTTGATGAGGCCATATTTGATCACTTCTGCCAGGCCCGAACGGAATTCCCGTTCGGGCAGACTGTCCAGGGTGTCGGTGTCGGCGATCACCGCCTGCGGCTGGTAAAAAGCGCCGATCATGTTCTTGCCGAGCGGGTGGTTGACCCCGGTCTTGCCGCCAACTGAGGAGTCCACCATGGCGAGCAGGGTGGTCGGCACCTGAATGTAGGCTGCCCCCCGCTGATAGACCGCCGCGGCAAAACCGGTGATGTCCCCCACGACCCCGCCGCCGAGGGCGCACAGGGTACAGTCGCGACCGTACCCTGCGCTCAACAGGCGTCCGGCGATTTCCTGAATGTTGTCCAGGGACTTGCTCTCTTCGCCGGCTGGCAGGATGATGGCCAGCGACGGCTTGTCCAGGGCCTTGAGGGTCTTTTGCAGGGTCTCCAGATAGAGGGGGGCGACATTGCTGTCCGTGACGACCGCCACGGGACCTTTGCTCAGAGCAGGCGCAAAGAGCGCGGGGTCGGCGAGAATGCCTGTGCCGGTGTGAATAGGGTAACTGCGCTGACCCAGATCGACGCAAAGACTACGCATGGTATGTTTTCTCTTATGGACCGGTTTATGCCCCATTGTTGGGGTTCTTTTGCGTTGAGGCAAGTGTGCCGCGCCATTGTGGTCATTTGGCGCCGGTTTGACCCCCGCTATCCCCGGCCGGGAGGTGCCATGCCCGCTGCTGGAGATGGCGCAGTATCCGGCGCAGAACCTGATCCGAGCGCAGACCGTCTCCTGTTACCCGCCAGTGCGCAGTCTCCCGGTACAGGGTATTACGCTGCTCCGCCAGTGTTTTCAGACGGGAATCGAGGTCCGTACCTTGCAGCAGCGGACGGTTGCGGTCGTGGCGAATACGTCTGAGTTGCTCGTCGACGCTGACATCCAGATGAATGACCTGGCCCATCTGCCGCAGATGATGTCGATTGGCCGGGTCGAGTATGGCACCGCCGCCGGTGGCGAGTACCATCGGTTCACTCCAAGTGGCGAGGTCGGCGATGACTTTGCGTTCCCGTTCGCGGAAGCCCGATTCCCCCTCGATCTCAAAAATGGTGGGAATATCCACCCCCGTATGATGGACGATGAGCGCGTCGCTATCCACATAACGGAGACGCAAGCGGGCGGCCAGAAGCCGCCCGATGGTCGATTTACCGGATCCCATGGGACCGATGAGGATGATGCTGCCGGTCATGTTCCCGGATTGCTGCTGGCGGAAGCGACGCCGAGTCCCCCTGAAGACTCGCCACCGACGACCTTGGGGGTCAGGAAGACCAGCAGTTCGGTCTTGGCAACGTTGTTGATGTGGCTTTTGAAGAGCCAGCCCAGCAGGGGAATATCCCGGAGCAGCGGAACGCCGGTTTCATTCTGGGTGGTCGAGTCAGTGTAAATGCCACCAATCACCACGGTCTGCCCGTTATTGACCAGCAGCTTGGTTTTGACCTGCTGGGTATCAATGGGAATACCGGAAGGCAGGGCCTGAGCGTAGTTGGGTTGGTCATTGCGCGCATCCACATCGAGAGTGATCTTGCCGTTGGGCGAGATGTGCGGGGTGACATCCAGGCTCAGCACCGCTTTTTTGAAGGACACGGCCGTCGCGCCGCTGCTGGTGGCCTGCTGATAGGGGATTTCCTGGCCCTGTTCGATGACGGCTTTTTCATTGTCCTGGGTGAGGACTTTGGGGCTGGAGATGATCTTGGCGCGGTTATCGGCTTGCAGAGCCTGTAGCTGCAGATTCAGGATCCGATTGCCGGCGGCGGTGCCCAGGGCAAAACCCAGTGATGCCGGATTCATGCCGGCGAGGGCGGTGCCGGCGGTGGAGGGTACCAGATTTACCAGTGCCGGGGTGGTGAATCCGGTTCCGGTGGTCGTGGTTGTTCCAGACATCGGGTAGGCGCCGCCCTGCGTCGAGGTAACCCCCGTAGCACCGGTACCCGACAGGTTGACGACGCCACCGCCACCGCCGCTGGTATAGGTGCCGCCCCAGTTTACGCCCAGGGACTGTGCCGCATTGGTGGTGACCTGCACGATGCGCGCTTCGATCAATACCTGGGGGACCGGACGATCGATCTTGGCAATCAGGTGTTTGATGTTGGCGATATCCTGGGGGGTATCCCGGACCAGCAGGCTGTTGGTGCGAGTCACTACCGCCACGGAGCCGCGCGGGCCGAGCAGGGAATTACCGATGAGGCTGGAGTTGGGGATGCCCAGGGCACTGGCTAGTGCGGCATTCTGCGCCGGATTCATTTCGTTGCCGCTCTCTCCGCCGCCGGGTTCCTTGTTCTGGTCGAAACCCTGCAACAGCGAGGCGATCTCCGAGGCTTTGGCATATCTGACCCGAATCAGTTCCGTCTCCAGCGGTTCAAGCTTGCGCTTGCTGGCGTCGGCCTTCAGTTGTGCCTCTTCCTGGCTGGTGATCTGGCTGGCGGGCGCCACCCAGAGAATGTTGCCGATGTGTTTTACCGCCAGCCCCTGAGATTGCAGGATCACTTGGAAGGCCTGTTCCCACGGCTCATTCTTGAGGCGGATGGAAAGGCTGCCGGTCACATTGTTGGAGACGACGATATTCTGATGGGTGAAGTCGGCGATGACCTGCAGGGCATCGCGCACGCTGATGTTCTGGAAGTCCATGCTCAGGCGCGCGCCGGCGTTGGCATTGTCGACGGCCTCAGCGGCTTTGGGATGTACATCGATCAAGGTGCGTTGCCCCAGTTGATAGGCCGAATACTCGTAAGGACCATGAATGGCGAATACCAGGCGGGTGCTTCGCCCCAGGGGATAGCTGTCCACATACTGAACCGGGGTGCCGAACTGACTGACGCCAAAGCGGTGAGTATAACTGGACGGAATGCCCGTGTCTTTGAGTTCGACGACGAGAGCACTGTCCTCGCGGGTGACGTTCATCTGCGGTTGCGGACCGGAGATGGAAAGATCGAGAATGCCGCCGCCGTTTTTGCCACGCTTGAAACTCAGGTCGTTGATTTGGGTGCCTGAAGCGATAGCCGGTGCGGGCGCAGGCAATGCCGAGTTTGCCGGTGGGGGGGGGGCGCTGCTGGTGGCGGGTGCCGTCGAAGTACCCGCTGCGGAAGTCGCTGCGTTGCCTTTGTCGGCGACGAGCGCGAGCCGATAACCCTCGGGGGCGGGCTCCATCATGATCGCCTGCGGAGACTTCAGCAGCAGATCAAGGCGGGCGTGATTCCCGATATTTTCGGTGAGCACATTTTGCACCGCGCCGCTGCCCGCAACGGTGCCCACGGAGTTCAGGAAGTGGGCATCACTGAAATTGATGCGTACGCGGTAGCCACCGTTGAGGGTATTCACATCATAGGCGGGGCGACTGTCACTGCGGATGAGAAAGGCTGTGCCATGCTGATCCTGTACCGGCGTAATGCTGCTGATGAGGCTCTCCGCCCACGCGGCACCGGAACTCAGGCAGAGGGTCGCCGCCAGAATGGCAAGGTGCGCCGGCCTCGGCAGCGGAAGCCGTGCGTGCGAACTTGCGGCGACACGGCGGGTGTGGCGGGAGGTACTGGATGCAGTGCTCATCTTTTCGCTATCCTCTGTATTCTTTGGGGTTAGGCAAGTTATGTTCAGTGGCTGTTCTGCATCTGCAGAACAGTCTGCTCTTTCTGGAATCCACCGAAGGCGTTGGGCATGAATTGTTCGACGGTAACCGACCGTTTCGTCATGCCGTCGTCAATATGTACGATGCGACCGTCATGGGTACCGATGTAACTGCCGACCGTAGCGCGATACACCTTATGATCCGGCGTGAGGAGCACGGCCCAGAGCTTGCCTTGGCTGTCGCGGACGATGCCGGTCACGCTCAGGCTGGAAAGCGCGTACTTCTCCAGGGGCTGGAGTGGTCCATGACTGGCGGGACGTGGACCCGTGCTGGCGGCGGCGGCCTCCTTGCGAAGTAGCAGTTCCGAAAAGCTCGTGAAGGGATCGCGATTCGTCGGATTTTCGTAAGCCTTCGGCTGGTAGGCGGGGGTCTTGGGCAGCGGCATGACATGCGCGCTGATTTTCGGTCCGCTGGCCACAAAAGCCTGAAGATGGCTGAGGTTGTCGCTGTCCGAGCAGCCGCCCAGCAACGCCATGCCGGTAAGCGCCATCATGATATGGAAAGAACGCTTCATGACTTGCCCCCATTCTTGCTCCGGCCACCGGCATTGTCCCGGCTATCCAGGTAACGATAGGTAGTTGCCGTGCACTGCATGACCAGTTTCTGGGCGGCCTGCGCCTTGGCGAGACTGGTCGCACCCGCATCAGGCATCCGCGCAATGTCGATATCGTTGATGGTGACAATCCGGGGCATGGCGGCCACAGCAGCGGCGAAGCGGCCGATATCATTGTAGGTACCGACCACTTTGAGCTTTACCGGTATTTTCGCGTAGAAGTTTTTGTTGACCTCGCTGGTCGGTTGGAAAAGTTCGAAATCCAGCCCGCGGCTGCGTCCCGCCAGGGTCACGTCATCCAGCAAGGACGGGATCTGGGTACGGTTGGGCAACTGCTGCAGAAAGTCCTGAAAACGCCGATTCATTTCTTTGATCTGGGCCTGGTAGGCGGGCAGGGAGGCGGCCAGCAACTGTTTTTGCCGTACCTGGGTTTTCAGGCTGTATTCCTGGGTTTTTAGCTGATTGTATTGGTTGTTCTCGGGTGAGATGAACTCAAACCAGGCCAGGATACCGAGTATGAGGACGATGATAACGATGGCGACGAGTTTGGTTTTGGCGGGCCAGCGGACGATGTCGTCGATTTGCAGATTGCGGAGTTCATCAAGGGTCATGGCCGGGTATCCTTATTCTGCGCGGGCGCGCCACTTTTATGCGCGGCGGTTGGCGTGCGGATGCTCATCTGCAGCGTGAATTGCCCCACTTCTTCATTACCCAGTTTGGATTTGCTGATGATGTTGAGTTCCGGCTTCTCAAAAATCCTGGAGGCCTCGATGTTGCGCATGAACGCCGCGACCTGATCGTTTGCCTGGGAATAGCCGTCGACGGTAATGCTGTCGCCCACCTGCTTGAGGTGGGTCAGGAAGACGCCGTCGGGTGTAACCCTGGCCAGGGTATTGAAGAGACGCACCACCATATCCCGCTGGTCCTGCAGGTCGGTGATGATGCCCTCGCGGGCGAGCAGTTGGTCGCGTTTTTTGCGCAGGTCGGCAACGGACGCGATTTTTTGATCCAGTTGGGTGGTGACGTTTTGCAGATACTGCACTTTTTGCTGTTCGGCGGAAACGCGCGCGCTGAAGATGCTGTAGATGCCATAGTAGAACAGGGCGGCGAGCAGCAGGATGCCGACAAGAGCCAGCGCCAAAAGCTGGCTGCGCTGGACCCGCCGGGCCTCCCGATAAGGCAGCAGATTGATGCGGATCATGCAGAAATCCTCCTTAACGCCAGCCCGCAGGCCACTGCCAGGGACGACCGGTCTGCATCCATGAAACGACGACTGATCTGAGGGGCCATTTCCATGCCCGCAAAAGGATCGGGCACGTAGACCGGAAAGTTCACGAGCTGGCGCAATTGTTCGGCAAGTTGCGGAATCCGGGCTCCGACACCAAAGAGATGCACCGATCCCGCCGGAATATCCGGCATACTGGCCTGAAAGAAATCCAGAGAGCGAAACAGTTCCTGCGCCATGCTCCGGGTAAAGGGGCTGAGCACATCACGCCCGTAGTCCGGCGGTAGACCGCCGAAGCGCTCCATGCGTTGCGCATCGTTGAGGGCGAGGTCGTAGCGGCGCTGGATTTCTTCGATCAGACGACCGAGACCGAAATTATGTTCCCGGGAGTAAACAGGGTGGCCTTCCTGAAAAGCGTAAATGTTCGTGGTGATGCTACCCATCTCCATCAGAATGACCGCGCTGCCCGGAACGTTGCGCTGCGGTGGGGACACACCGGCAAGGTGCTCATGCAACAACCAGAGCGCAAAGGGCTTGACGTCAACAATTCTGGGCTTGAGGCCGGCCTCTTCAAGCACCGCTGCGCGGTCTTCGACAGCTTCTTTTTTGCACGCCACCAACAATATATGGTTATACCCTTTTCTGCTGGCGTCCGGCCCGAGCACCGCGAAATCGAAATTGACGGCATCAATGCTGTAGGGAATATACTGGCCGCTTTCGAAGCGGATCTGCTCCTCCATACCCACTTCATCGAGGTCTTCCGAAAGTGCTATGACCTTGACGATGGCGGCATTGGCGGGCAGGGCGGTCGCCACGGCCTTGGTCCGGATGCGGGATCGTTCCAGAATGGCGCGCAGTGCGCGCCTGACAGCCTCCGCGTCCAGGATGTCGCGATCATTGACTGCGCCTGGCGGAAGCGCTTCGGAGTCGGCGTGCTCGACGCGAATCTTCCCCCGGGACTTCGAGAGTTCAACGAGTTTTACCGCGTCCGGACTGATATCCAGGCCGAGCAAAGGAGGACTTGGTAGACGCAGCACGGTTACTCCCTTTTTATAGTCTGACGGATACTACACCCATGCGGTTTGCAAAAAGCCAACAACGCTTGCGCAAGGGGTGAGGCTTTTGCGCAACTGGTGGAGGAAATTAGCAGCATTCCCGATTCTGTCAAGGCGGGTGGCTGCGGAAATTGTTACCATGCACCCAAACACCGGCGGCGCTGAGTGGCCATCCGGTCTTCAGTGAGGTGATCTGAGGAGTTTCATGATGGTAACGGACGAAGACCCCGATTCCCGGGATGCCGCGTGGATGGCGCTGGCGCTGGACCATGCAGCGCGTGCCGCAGGGCAGGGTGAGGTGCCCGTGGGCGCTGTCCTGGTGGATGCCGGCGGGCATCTGCTGGCGGCGGCGCACAATACGCCGGTGCGGGACCACGACCCCAGCGCCCACGCGGAAATGCGCGTGCTGCGCCAAGCGGCACGGTCCCTGCAAAACTACCGGTTGACCGGCACCACCCTCTACGTCACGCTGGAGCCGTGTGTGATGTGTGTGGGGGCGCTGCTGCACGCGCGGGTTGCGCGTCTCGTCTATGGCGCGCCGGACCCCAAAGCGGGTGCAGTGGAAAGTCTTTACCACCTGTTGGAAGATGACCGCTTTAATCACCGCGTCATGGCGCAGGGTGGCTTGTTGGCGGGGCCATCCGCAACTCTGCTGAGGGATTTTTTCCAGGCGCGGCGCCGTGGCAAGCGATCCGGGAATACAGGTATTGCCGGGGCTGGGGAGTAGGGGGAAGAGGAATGAAGCAGTACAGTGGTACATGGCAGATGGACAATGGTGGTCGCGGACTCTACGATCTCACCCGGAAATTGCAGGAGTGGTTGGAGGAGGTGCGTGCCGGGGAGGGGTGGGCGAACCTCTTCGTCCCTCACACGTCGGCCAGTCTGTTGTTGCAGGAAAACGCTGATCCGGATGTGCAAAGGGATATCCTCGATTATTTCGCACGCATGGTTCCGGATGGTGATCCCGGCTTTCATCATCGCAATGAAGGGCCGGATGACATGTCGGCACACCTGCGCAGCGCACTGACCCAGAACAGTCTGGTCATTCCGGTGCGAGAGGGGCGGGCGAGGCTGGG
>DAIEIW010000230.1:0-1577 GCA_027351205.1 Acidithiobacillus sp. | reverse complement strand
GCGAGGGATTCCGCCCGTTCCAGATTCTGCGCCTGGAGTGAGAGTGCTGTCAGAGGTGTCCGCAGCTCATGGGCGGCGTCAGCGATAAAACGACGTTGTTGGCCCATCAGCAGCCTGACCCGTTCCAGCAGGCGGTTGATGGCGCGCAGGAAGGGGGCGATTTCCTCCGGCACCCCGCTTGCCGGCAAAGGCTCGGGATATTCCGCGTTCTGTGCATCCGCCGCCTGGGCCAGAACATGCACGGGTGCCAGACTGCGCCGGACCAGATAACGGGCGAATACGATCAACAACGGCACCAGCAGCAAAAGGGGCAAGAGGGTTCGCAAAGCACTGGCGAAAGCGGCGTCACTACGCACATCGGTAGACTGGGCCACGGCAAGTTTTTTACCCGGCGCTACCCGACGGACAAAGACGCGCCAGTTCTGACCACCCACGTTCACCGTGTGGAAGCCGCTGCTCAGGTGGGTCGTGAGTCTGAGCAAAGGTGCAGTCGGCGACTCGGAGGTCGTTAAAGCCTGCACCACGATGCGCGCATCGGGGTCCACATCCAGAGGGGTCGCCACGGGCTTGCCCACGCTTGGCCAATAATCCGGAGGAATCAGGACGGCGATCTGCCGCAAGGACGCATCCTGGTATTCCTGTGCCTCATCAAAGGCGAGCCAGAACGATGCCAAGCCGGCCAGCAAACCCATACACACCATAGCCATGCTCAATCCGACGGACAAACGGCCATGCAGGGAACGCGTCATGGCTGGCGGACGACCATCCACCCGGCGCCACGGACGTTTTTGATGGCCTCCGCGCCGAGTTTTTTGCGAATACCATGGATCAGGAAATCAATGGTGTTGCTCTCCACGGCTTCGTTCCAGCCATATAAGCGCTCTTCGAGCTGGGCACGACTAAGAATGGCACCTGGGCGCAGCAGCAAAGCCTGCAACAAGGCGAATTCCCGGGCAGTCAGCAGAACCTGTACATCGCCATACTGCACTTCACGGGTGCTCAGGTTGAGTTGCAGCAATCCATTGCTGAGTATCGGGGTGGCCTGGCCGCCCTGACGGCGGATGATAGCGCGCAATCGGGCCAGCAGTTCGTCCATCTCAAAGGGCTTGACCAGATAGTCGTCGGCACCGAGGTCCAGGCCATCGACCCGGTCCGCCAACGCATCGCGGGCGGTAATGATGATAACGGGCAGGGTGTTGCCCGTGGCGCGCAGAGCTCTCAGCACCTGGCGTCCGTCCCGTTTGGGCAGACCCAGATCCAGCAATATCGCCTGGTGCTCCTGGTTGCCAATGGCCCGCAATGCGGTTTCGCCGTCCCGCACCCAGTCCACGGCGTAAGCCGCATCCCGTAGCGCCACCGTGATGGCTTCGCCGATCATTCGGTCATCTTCAACAAGGAGAATGCGCATATGATAGTTCCAGTAGATACCCGGTAGCTTTACTCACCCCAAAAGCCCCGCCCCTGAAAAGAGAGCGGGTTTTTTTACGACACCGGTGATCAGTCCGGATGGGCACCTTCGGTGGAGTTCTCCAGTACCGCCCCGGTTTTGGCGTCGACGCCTACCTCATGGGTGACTT
>DAIEIW010000228.1:0-9266 GCA_027351205.1 Acidithiobacillus sp. | reverse complement strand
GGGTGCCATCTGAAAGGCCGCTTCGTAGCGATCATCGGTATACGTAGGGTCGGAGGCAGGGGCAGCACCGTACTACGGGTTGCCAGCACGGAGGTGGCGTCGGCAACCAGTGCGGCAGAATGAGTGCCTGGTGTACCCTTGCTGGTGAAGGCCCAGGCAGCAAAGCCGGTGGCCGCAATCAGCAATGCTGCTGCTGTCAGTATAACCCGGCGACTGCTTTTGCGCTGCGGCATTATTGGTTTCCCTTGGGTTGCGGCTACTGATCTGTATTATTATTATTTTCTACGACGATTTGATCTATACATTGTTCCTGGCCGCTCGGTCAACACATCCCACCTACCCAAATTCCGTAATCGAACAAGGCGGGTGTGGCTCTCAATGATGCATGGAGCCGGACACGCCTGCGAGGAGAGCAGAACGTTTATTTAGCGCATTCTGATAATCTTAAATATTATGGCATATAAGTCCTGCGTGCCGGTGCGACAATTTGTCGCAGGTAACATGGGCTCCATAGCGTGTAATATTCCTACGGCTTACATGATAAAAATAGTTGTTACTAGCGCGCATCCAACCCCTAAGGAGGTATTCCCATGCGGTTTAGACATAATGTTGCTTTGGCAACGATGATCTTTTCGTCACTTGTGGCGTCGATGGCCATAGCCGGTGTGCCGGTGCAGTGGTCGGTGGATGTCCATGCGCCGATCTACAACCCACCTCGGGTAGCCGATGGCGTAGTTTATTTCGATACGGCTCAATCCAAAGGCCCCAATGTCTTCTCGGCGAAAAATGGGAAAATTCTTTGGCGGTTCATGACCGGTGGGACAATTCTAATGCCCCTAACCGTGGGGCATGGACAGGTTTGGGTTGCGTCTGACGTGGGCAGTACCCATTATCTACGGGCGATCGAGGCCAAAACTGGCAAGTTGATATGGGACTACACCCGACATGAGCCTCCGGAGTGCATGTGCAGCCATCTCACACACTACGAGCATCATTTGCTTTTCGCGCAGACGGATGGTCACAGTCTGTATGCCTTTTACCCGGTCGGGAATATTCCGAACCGCCGGTTATGGGAATTTGCCGGAGATGGCGCCAAATTGACGGCACCGGTAGTGGTGGATCATACCGTCATTTTTGGTTCTGCCGATCACAGTATTTATGGGCTCTTCGATAAAACCGGGAAAATTCGTTGGCAACAGAAGACCGGTTATGGCTTCATAGCGCAACCCGCTGTTTGGAAGCATGAAGTGATCATCGGCAATCGGGGTGGTACCGTACATGCGTACTCGACAACGACGGGCACAACGTTATGGAATTTTACGACCAACGGACCCATTAATACCACCGCACTCATCTGGCATGACAGTGCCTTTGTTGCGTCAGGGGCTGGCGACCGCGGCGTCTATGCCCTCTCGGCTAAAACTGGGAAGCAACTATGGTATACCCGGATGGCTGACTATGCGGCCTACGCTCCGGTCATGGCCAAGCAAATAGTGGTTGTTGCCTCGCGGGACGGAAATATACTGGGCCTTTCCGCAAAAACCGGAAAAGTACTTTGGCGCAGTGAGTTGCATGGCATTCCCAAGTCACAACCGGCACTTTGGAAAGGCGACGCTGTACTTAAAGTAAATGATCACAAAATTATGGCATTCAATGCGCAGAGGGGGGACCTGACGTGGACCTATCATAGCAAGAATGTGGTCACCAGCCCCGTACCCAAAGGCGACAGCGTCTATGTCGGCACCAGCGGCGGGACCTTGGTAGCCATTGGCCAGTGATGGGGACGGCACATGAATAAGTTATATAACCGTTATCGCGCATGTCGTCCGGCTTGCCTGGTGGTACTTGCTTTAACCTGCCTGTCGGTATCGCCATCAATAGCCGAGGCGAACAATCTGAGCTCGGCGGTTTCCTGGAATCTG
Organism: Acidithiobacillus sp.; assembly: GCA_027351205.1. Lineage (GTDB taxonomy): Bacteria > Pseudomonadota > Gammaproteobacteria > Acidithiobacillales > Acidithiobacillaceae > Acidithiobacillus. The sequence continues at coordinate 7,344 of DAIEIW010000228.1, read as the reverse complement.
CACCTCAGTCTGGAGGGTATCGACAATTTCTCCGGAGGAATCGCCCCGGGCGCGGTGGGCAATGCTACGGCTAGAGCCGGTTTTGCCTTCGATACCGGTCGCGCCGGCTGGTGGACCGGCGGGCGATTTGTCACCGAGTTTCTGGCCATTCAGAATGGCAATCCGGAGAACTACGTGGGCGATACCCAAGGGGTTAACGCCTTTACCGGGCTTAACCGGGGCGCGTTCTATAAGCTGTACTACCGGCAAAATATAAATAATACCACGTTGAGGGCAGGCCTCATCAGTGCCAATGATTATTTCGATTCTACCGGTGTGGCAAGTAATTTCCTGAACGTTTCTTATGGGTTTGGGTCCGCTATGGGAATCAATGTTCCAGGAGCTTCTTCTTACCCTTTTTCCAGCCTTGGGGTTATGGCGAGCTATAGCGCTGGCGGCTGGATGGGGATGGCGGGTATTTTTGAGGGCGATGCCATTCATCCTTTCAAGGACCCTACGCATCGTGGAAACATGATCTGGCTGGAGGCCGACAAGAGTGGTTCTCTGGGTGATGGAAAATATATTGTGAAAGTGGGCGGGTGGCGTAACCGCCAGTTGCCGCAGTATCAGGCAACGCTGGGTAATGACACCAGTGGTATGTATACAACGGGAGAATACCGCTGGGAGCAGGATGGTATGGAGTGGGGCAGCTTTTTGGAGTTTGAAGCTGCGCCTAATCCGGTGAATCTTCTGCCTTGGTATATGGGTGCCGGGTTGCGCCTGAAACACTTCTGGGCGGTGCGCCCGGGCGATAGTGCGGGCATCGGCATGGCCAGAGCATGGTTAAGAGGCGCGCCTTATAATGCGGAGACAGACTTTGAGGGCTATTATTCGGCGCAGATAATACGTCGTTTATATCTACAAACAGACCTTCAGTATGTCGTTCATCCCAGCGCAATATATCAGAATGCGCTGGTCGGCATCATGCGTCTGCATGTTGCTTTTTCTTAGTAAAATAGGAACGAATTATGCATTTATATGATTATGTCGATGTTCAATTTTGGCGTAGGATGGTGAAAAATAGTAAGGATGCATGATTGCCCAAGTCGGGCGTCCCGACCACGGATAAAGAACCTCGTCTTATTTAGCGTTGTCGTGTAGTACCTTCTCCTTGCTTGCCGGGCGGATTTCCCCCGGCTTTTTTGTGTATCCAGCCAGAAATGCATCCAAGGGTGATCCACCGAAAATAGATCACGGAAACCCGTATTGGCGCGGCATGACTTGCTGTCTTTCTTAATAAATTATATGGTTATGATTGTGTATGCCGGCTGTTCACTTGAAATATAGCAAAATCTCGCTTATACATATGCAGTGTGAGAGGGGATGTGGGGGTATCCCATGCTCCGATTCGCATCATCATGCTCTGGCTATGGGCTATCAGGTTGCCGGGCGTGCTGCGAGGGGCGTCATGACCTGCGGCAGGAGTTTTTAACGCTGGGTCCGGAAACGCCGCGATCGAGGGCTCTGTGGTGCTGCTTGCGCAGCAGTTGCGAGTGCCGTAAGGTTGGTTATGGAGACGGCGTCATCTGGCCCGAATCTGGTCCGGGCAGGAGGATTGCTGGAAAATATCTAGACTATTAGTGTAATAACCCAGCCCGAAGAAATATGGAATACCGTCCTTGGTAACATATAAATATTGCATTATAAGGAAATTAAAATGGTAAGGATAGCTGAAGTAATCATGGCGCTTATTGTTGTGCAACTGCTCTCTGGATGCGCAATGTCTGAGGACAAGGGCCAGGCTAGTTATTACGAGGGGCTCGCATCACAGCAGGATATCCAAAAAATCTCCGCCATGCCAGCAGAAAAAACGCCGATTGCTGTAAACCGATCTAACGAGATAACCGATCATGCACATCAGGTTATTGACACACAAAAATCAGAAATGCCCCGCTCTGAAGGAAATAGTTTTGCTGAAACAGTGAGGTTTCGTGAGCATCTTAAAATCGGTGATATGTCCCAGTGCGGTATGGTTGTAAAGATAAGACGACCAATTGTCAAGATTCAAATGGCCGATCATGAGAGATGGATAAGAATATCGGAAATTTATCCTGCCAGTTCCAGGCGTTTGTGCCATTTTAACGTCGATGGCAGGTAGCCCATACCAGCATTTGCTATGGTTCTGTAACGCTCGATATGGACTAGATAAATAATGCGGAGCGGTCTTTGATATGCAGTTTTGTGATATTGTCAGTCATGACGGATATTTGTGATGACGAATTATAGCGGTACCCAGAATATCATGAACTCATTTCTGATGTTCTGTGTGTTGTGTTTGATGAGCATGAGCGTTTCCATGGCCGGTGATGCGCCGCATAGTGGGGGCAAAGCAAATATATTATGGACGCAAATACTGCGGCATCGTGTTACCTATATCCAGGATGGAACGCATGGTCCGGTTATATATGATGTTCAGGATCCGAATTGTCCATATTGTCATGTACTATACGAAAATGAGATCCCCCTGATTGAATCCGGGAAACTAACCGTGAGGTATATACCAGTAGCGCTCCTGACTCCCGGAAGTCAGGGGGAAGCGGCGGCATGGTTGCAGGCCCCACATCCACTGTTTGCGTTGCAGCATTTTGAAAACATCGTTGGTGATGCTTTTCGTAGCGAAAATACTACCACCCTGCCGACAGTAACAGCCAGCGCGTCAACGAGAATCAAGCTTCATGATAATCTTCTTATTATTAGATCATTGGGCGTAACAGGAACACCCGCCATTATATACCGGACTGAACACGGCAGGATTAAAATAATTATGGGATTGATATCCAGGCACAGGTTGGTTAGCATGTTGCCCTATTTGAAATAGGGCTCATCAGTAACTATTGAATAAGATATCCCGGTGTTGCCAGAGGCTGGGGAAGCACCTCTGGCGGAATCGCGCTTTTTTTGTTGTGTTTTTTACCCGGAGGGCATGCAGAACCTCGCTTTGACACGCGTTTATGGAAGAAACCCCTATACGGGTGGGGCGGGGCGCCATTGAGGCGTAAGTGTATAATTCACCCTTGCGGGCCGGTTAGACGCTTGCGTTGATCCTGCCGTGCAGCATAAATGGTATAATTGTTATATATTTTTTTGCCCGGAGAGCGACGAGGAAACTGTACATACGATAACGTTATAATATGTACCAAGAGTTAGTATACAGCCAACTTTTTGTTATTCATTTTTGCCCGCAATGTTTTCTTTGGTCCACATCAATATAACAGTAATTACGCCGAAGAGAGTTGATGGTGACATGGATGGTTCCTTGGTAGGGTTTTGTGTTGTCGCATTACCCCTGGGCGCAGGGTGAGCCTGCGGAGCGGATCGCTCCGCCCTGAAACGCGCTGATTTTGCGGCGAAGGAGCGCCACTTCCCGCGCCTCGCAGCAATATAGGCCAAGCGCGACCGTGAGGAGGATGACCAAAGTCGCGCACCCCCAGAAAGCCATCATGATTGCGGTCCTTTCGGGAGGAAGCCTGTCGCTCCATGCGCGGCGGCGTATCGGTCATGCAGCGCGAGGTCCAGCTTCACCACATTGACCACCGGTTCGCCGAGGAATCCCAGCAATGGTTCTGTGGTGTTCTCCTTGACCAAGTGGCGCAATGTCACGATATCAATACCACCAGCCTGCGCAATGCGTGGGATCTGATAGAGCGCCGCAGCAATACTGATGTCAGGGTCCAGACCACTTGCCGAAGACGTCACGAGATCCACCGGAACCGGGCCTTTCTCGGCGGGGTCTGCTGCCTTGATGGCTTTGATCCGCGCCGCCACATGTTGTGCCAGAACAGGATTGTTCGGGCCCAGATTGGAGGCACCGGACCCCGCCCCGTTGTATGGCGCCGGTGAAGTCGCCGAAGGGCGGCTCCAGAAGTACTGCGGTTCGCGGAAATACTGACCAATGAGGCTAGAACCCACGACCCGTCCATGCTGACGAATGAGAGAGCCGTTGGCCTGATGGGGAAACACGACCTGGCCGATGCCTGTCATCGCCAGGGGATAGATCAGGCCGGTCATCACGGCCAGAACCAGGAACAGCAACAGCGCGGTTTTGATGTCTTTGATCATGGTGTCATCCTCCTACAGTACAACCAGCAGCATGTCGATCAGTTTGATAAAGATAAATGGCGCAATAATGCCCCCCAATCCGTAGATCCACACATTGCGGCGAAGAATGTGCTGCGCCGAGTCCGCACGAAACTTGATGCCTTTGAGGGCTAGAGGAATCAAAAAGGGGATAATGAGGGCGTTAAAAATGACCGCGGCCATGATGGCATGGGTAGGCGAGCTCAAATCCATGATGTTCAGCGCGCTCAACTGGGGGTAAGTCGACACAAACGCCGCCGGGATGATAGCGAAGTATTTGGCCACATCGTTCGCCACGCTAAAGGTGGTGAGGGCGCCGCGGGTCATCAGCAGTTGCTTGCCGATCTGGACGATCTCCAACAATTTGGTGGGATTGGAGTCCATGTCCACCATGTTGGAGGCTTCACGCGCAGCCTGGGTACCACTGGCCATACAGAGTCCGACATCTGCTTGAGCAAGGGCCGGCGAGTCATTGGTACCGTCCCCGGTCATCGCGACCATGTAACCCTCATTCTGGTATTCTCGAATGCGCGCGAGCTTGGTTTCCGGTTTGGCTTCCGCGAGATAATCATCGACCCCCGCTTCAGCGGCAATGGCGGCGGCGGTCAACGGATTGTCTCCGGTCACCATGACGGTACGGATACCCATCGCCCGTAATTCAGCGAATCGTGATTTGATGTCGGCTTTGACAATGTCCCGCAACTCGATGGCACCCAATACCGCCGCGCCAGAGCAGACCACCAGAGGGGTTGCACCACCGCCCGCGATTTTCTGCACCTCGGCATCCAATTCCGATGGCCAGGCTCCTCCCAGCGACTGGGCCCATAGCTGCATGGCGTCAGGAGATCCCTTACGCAACTGCTGCCCGTCCCAGTCCACCCCACTCATACGGGTCTCGGCAGAAAAAGGGATCAATTGGGCGTCAGTGGGCAAGGTTTCCCGGCTTTGCGGGTAATGTTTGTCGGCAAGTGTCACGATGCTTTTGCCCTCAGGCGTCTCATCGGCCAAAGAGGCGCGGCGGGCCGCCTGCGCGAGGGTTTCCTGAGTGACGGCTAAAACGGGGTAAAACGCCGCTGCGGATCGGTTGCCGTAGGTAATAGTGCCGGTTTTATCGAGAAGCAGTATATCCACATCGCCAGCCGCCTCGATGGCGCGTCCGGAAGTCGCCACCACATTGGATTGCAGCAAGCGCACGATACCGGCAATGCCGATGGCGGGTAATAAGGCCCCGATAGTGGTGGGAATCAGACAGACCAGCAAGGCTACCAGCACCGTCAGGCTGATCACTGATCCGGAGTGGCCGGCATAATGCACGCTGTACCAGGAAAATGGGAAAAGGGTGACGGTGACCACGAGAAAGACCAGCGTCAACACCACCAGCAGGATGCTCAGGGCGATTTCGTTGGGAGTTTTGCGCCGTGCCGCCCCCTCCACCATGGCGATCATTTTGTCGAGGAAGGTGTTCCCGGCCTCCTGGGTCACCCGGATGATGAGCCAGTCCGAGATCACCCGGGTACCGCCGGTGACCGCGCTACGATCCCCACCGCTTTCGCGGATGACGGGCGCGCTCTCGCCTGTGATGGCACTTTCATCGACGGCGGCGACCCCGGCCACCGCCTCGCCGTCCGTGGGCACGAGATCTCCCGCTTCTATCAGGACGAAATCGCCGCTGCGCAGCCTTGCGCCGGGAACCTCCTTATAGGGCGCATCACGTACCGGTTTGGGCAGCTTTTTGGCAGTGACTTCCTGGCGGCTCTGCCGCAGGCTGTTGGCCTGAGCCTCGCCCTGACGCTCGGCCAGCGCTTCCGCAAAATTGGCAAAAATCAGCGTAAGCCAGAGCCACAGGTCGATCACGCCGGTAAAGAGCGCCTGGCCGTTCTGCACGACCAGATCGTGAAAAAAGAGGGCCAGCAGCAGCCAGGAGCCGACGTAGACGACAAACATCACCGGATTGCGCAACTGGCGACGCGGGGAGAGCATGCTGAAGCTGTCCCACAGCGCACCCCGGCCCTGATCTTTCCAGTTGATCGGAGAGGCGGCATGTTTATGATGGGTAGATTCCATGAATATGATTCCTCAATGAGTCAGGGTGCTGATGGGCGCCAGTTGCTCCGCAATCGGACCCAGCGCCAGTGCCGGAAAGAAGTTGAGCGCGCCGACCAGAAGAATGGCGCCAACCGTCAGACCAATAAAAATAGGTGTGTAAGTCGTCAGCGTTCCCGATCCTGCGGGGATTTTCTTTTTCTCGACCAGGGCACCCGCCAGCGCCAGCAACGGCAGATAGGTCCAATACCGACCCAGCAACATGCACAAGCCGGTGAGCAGGTTGTAGAACCGGGTGTCGCTGCTCAGACCGCCGAATGCGCTGCCATTGTTGTTGGCCGGACTCGTCACGGCATAGAGCACTTCGCTGAAACCGTGCGCCCCGGGATTGAATACGCCCGCCCGCCCCGCCACCGTGGTGACGGCGAGGGCCGTACCGATCAACACCAGCAGAGGCATGACCAGAATGGATAATGAGGTCATTTTTATTTCAAAGGACTCGATCTTCTTGCCGAGAAACTCCGGCGTGCGCCCCACCATGAGGCCTCCGAGAAAAACCGCAAAAATCATGAAGGCGAGGAAAGTAGCGAGGCCGGAACCAACACCGCCAAACACGACCTCACCCAGTTGCATCAGGAAAAGGTTTATCCCTCCGGACAACGGCATGAGAGAATCGTAGGCACCATTAGCGGCCCCCGTAGAGGTCGCGGTAGCCAACGTTGCGAATAGCGCGGTCGCGCCAGCACCGTTGCGGTCTTCCACCCCCTCCATATTGCCACCACCAGCCAGACTCGCGGTGTTGGCCTGGGAGATCCCCAACTGGGTAAGCACAGGGTTTCCGGCCAGTTCATAGTGCTGACTCACGAGCGTCAGGGGGATAAAGAGCACCAGCATGGAAATCAGGATGGCCCATGCCGTGCGCCTGGCCTTGGCCATATGCCCAAACATGAACACCAGGGCAGAGGGAATCAGAATCATGGCCACCATTTCCAGGAAGTTGGTGAAGCCCGTGGGGTTTTCGAAAGGGTGGGCATCGTTCATGTTGAAAAAGCCACCGCCATTGTTGCCGAGCATCATGATGGCTTCTTGCGAGGCCACTGGTCCCACATGCATTATCTGATGAAGAATGGTTTTACCGCCGGATACAAAGGGTGCAACAAGATCTGCCCGCACCTCGCCGGTGAG
>DAIEIW010000210.1:0-4209 GCA_027351205.1 Acidithiobacillus sp. | reverse complement strand
AGAACCGACGCCATTGCGGCCGAGGTTAGAGCCGCGGCCGATGAAGGCCGCAAGGTTCTGGTTCTTACCGAACGCACCGACCACCTCGACGCTATCCACTCCGCGCTAGCTGGCATGAACCCTCCGCCCTTCGTGCTTCATGGACGGCTTGCAAAGAAACAGCGCGCAAACTTAATCGCCGAGTTGGATGCCTTGCCACCCGATGCACCGAGAATCCTGCTCGCCACAGGCAAGCTTGTCGGCGAAGGTTTTGATCATCCGCCGCTAGATACTTTGGTGCTAGCGATGCCTGTTTCCTGGAAAGGTACCCTGCAACAATATGCGGGGCGGCTCCATCGTGAACACACCGGCAAAACCCTTGTCCGCATCATCGATTTCATCGATACCGGGCATCCGGCACTCCTCAGAATGTGGGACAAGCGACAGCGGGGCTATAAAGCCATGGGGTACCGCATGGCGAGCGACAAGGCGCTTTTTGACCTCGCAAGTCCCGTGGCGCGCGGGGATCAACTCATATAGCGCAGACAGCCCTTGCCGGGAAAATGGCCTGTATCTAGACCCCCCAGGAAAAGTCTCGCCTTAGCTTGCGGAAAACCGGAAAAGTCTCAGCTTAGGCTGCGGAATTTGGCAAAAACCAGTTTGCGAGACTTCTTGTAACCACATGATTAATATATGAACAAGGGTCTACGCTTAGATTGCGGACGACATCCGCAACCTAAGATGAGACTTTCGCAGCCTAAGCTGAGACCCCACCCCTAGGAATGGGGCGGCTTTCGAGACATTTTAGGCGAGAACCCGCATGAAATCTTGTTCCCAGGACGGTTGCCGTGTCTCTCACAAAAAACCATTCCGGTGACCCAAATGTCGGTGTGGGCGTGCCCCGAAATGGCCCCTTGCACCAGTGACAAGCCAGCCCTGCGATGGAACTTGTCTCCGCCTAGTCTCTCCACTCGCGCGCGCCCATGTGCGGCGGATGTAAATCGATACCGGCCAGACCGCCTAGCGCGGCGAGGTTTTCAAGGATTTGCGCCTCTTCACGGGGCTTCTGCATATTCACTCTCCCCTGGTGAAAATCCCACTGTGCGTTAGCAGTGCAAGCCTCTCAGCGCAGCAACGGCATGCGATAAGTGACCTCATTTCAGAGTTAGAATCCGTGCCCACCAATTTTCTTCCTGGTGGGGGGGCGGCGCGAGGACAATTTGGCCGCGATGAGCCACCCAACATGGGAGCCACTTCGGCTGAAGGCGGCGGCGCTCCTGGAGGTGTTGGCGAGCGCCACGGAAAGGAATCGCAGATACTTGTTTGAGAACGGAACCAATCGCTAACCGTCGGCATAAGAGGCCGGTCATGGTCCCCTAGCGGCCTCTAGGACTGAGCTGCGCAGACGGCCGCAACAGGTTCGAAGAGCCGGAGAGACCATGAGTGCGGCCGGTGCCTGGAAGATAATAAACCATGCGCTAGGAATGGATGATGGAACTGTCCATCGAAGTAAAAAAAATCCTGTTCAGAATAGCGCGAGGACTGACAAATGAATTGGGTAATTGTTCGTCTTACATCGATTAGCTCCATATTGATAGCCGTATTCGCGCTTTGGCATGACATCGGGGCCGGTTCCAGCGGCGGTCATGAGGTCTACAATAAGCTAATGCTTGTTGGGCTGTTATTGCTGTTTGTTGCGGCGATATTTGGAGTCAGGCAGCGGACTATTGACTGGGAAGATGTTCCAGAGAAAAGACTCCGCTTGCGCATTGGAAAGATATTTGTATTTGTGCTCGCCTGCATGCTGGTGCTACTAGCCTTTATGATTTTTTGAACACAAAATGTGGCGGTTTTTTACCCACCACTGCCACATGGTCAGGATAGACTTCGTGGCATGGCACCTGAGCCAAATGGTGATCTGTGTTCCACCGATTGTGATGGCGGTGTGGCTAATCGTAATGGACCGAGGGTAAATGGATGACCGACAAGCGAAAGCAGGATCGATTTGCAAGGTGGGGGAAAACACGGGAAAAGGGCATGGCCCGCTACGTTATCGAGAACGGAGTTCTTTCGTGGGGTCTTGTGATGTGCTTTGTTTTCACCGTCCTGCAGTCTCGGGGCATCGTCCACTATCGCGGGGATCGGACGGATGTCACCGCTGTATTCCTGTCTAACCTGAAGCTGTGGCTGATTGCGGGGGCGTTCTATGGCATAGCTACCTGGTATGCACTGGAATCCGCGTACAAAAAGCATCTGCAAAGTCCGTTCACTGACAAGAAATCGTGATCCCGGACACGATGCTATCTGGCACGCACTATTAACGGCCTATCGGTGACTGAGTATGTGGGGTTTGTTGAAATGCTGCGGGTCCAACCGTGTATGTTTGGTAAATACCGATGCCCTGTCACCGAGGTACTAAGCATATGGCCCGTACTTGCCCAGCGTGTCACAGCCAGATTCCCGTCAGAGGCGTGATTGTCCGGCGTGCCAGTTTTTTCCATAAACCTTGGCTTCAATTTGCGCGTAGCCGATACTGTTGCCCTAACTGTGGTGCCCAGATTAAGCCCACCATCAATATTATTGGCTACTGTATCGTGGCAATCTCGCCGCCTGTTTCTCACCTATCTGGCGCAACCTTATCCCTCATGATTTTCGTCGTTGAAACTGAGGAACGGACGTTGCGCGTGTTCCAAAGTGACGTGGAAGCGGTCGCGCATTGCGAAGGGTTAGATGTCGAGGCAGGGGTGTGGCTATTTTGGAATGATCGTGGTGAACCACTTGAGCCGCATTTCTCCGTGCCAAATCAGCGCGGGCTCTTCTGAGGTAGGCTGAAAAAAAAGGAGTCTGACGATTCGTAAAATATGACGAACGGAGGACGTAAATGGAACGCATACCGAAAGGGTTGTACACGCCGGAGTTTCGGGCCGAGGCGGTGAGGATGGTGGAAGCGGAGAGGCTTTCTGTCGGACAGGTGGCGAAGAGGCTGTCGGTGCCGAAGAGCAGCCTGAACAACTGGGTCAGGGCATCCCGCGAGGGCAAGCTTGGGGAGGTAGGCAAGGCGCAGCGGTTGCCCAGCGAGCTGGAGGTGGAGCTGGCGCGGGTGAGGAAGGAACTGGCGGAAGTGAAGCTGGAGCGCGATCTGCTAAAAAAGTTTGCGGCGTATTTCGCGAAGGAGTCGCGGTGAAGTACGGCCGAATCGAGGAACTGCGGCGCCAACACCCGGTGGCGGCGATGTGTCGTGTGCTGGGGGTGTCGGAGACGGGCTACCACGCCTGGCGCAAGCGCCCTGTTTCGGCCCGCGCGCTGGAGAATGCCCGGCTGGAAGTCGAGATCAAGGCGGCGCACCAGCGGACGCGGCAGACTTACGGGCCACAGCGCCTGCAGGCGGATTTGGCGGATCACGGCATTGAAGTCGGGGTTCATCGCATCAAGCGGATTCGCAAGAAGCTGGGGCTGCGCTGCAAGCAGAAGCGCAAGTTCAAGGCGACCACGGATTCGAACCACGCCCTGCCGGTGGCGCCCAACCTGCTGGACCGGCAGTTTGATGTTGCCGCCCCGAACGAAGCCTGGACTACGGACATCACCTATGTGCCCACGGACGAAGGCTGGCTTTACCTGGCGGGGGTCAAGGATCTGTTCAACGGCGAACTGGTGGGCTACGCGATGAATGAGCGCATGACGCAAAAGCTGGTGACGCAGGCCCTCTTCCGGGGGGTTGCCACCAAGCGGCCGGGCCGTGGGTTGATCCACCATTCGGATCGTGGCAGCCAATACTGCGCGCGCGACTACCAGAAATTGCTCCGGCAATTCGGCATGCGGCCCTCCATGAGCCGCAAGGGCAATTGTTGGGACAATGCCCCCATGGAGAGCTGCTGGGGCACCCTGAAGACCGAATTCATCCATCACCGCCGCTTCGCCACACGGGAGCAGGCAAAGCAGGAAATTACCGAATACATCGAAGTCTTCTACAACCGAATTCGCAAACAGGCCAGGCTAGGCTACCTGTCGCCCGCCGTCTTCACCCAGCGGTATTACGCAAAAAAGATGGCAGCTTAACCCGTTGGACTCCTCCATTGACGACCGACCTCAGTGTTGCCCATGAAGATGGAACACTGACCTGCTCCATCGCGCACCAGAGACTGCCTAGCAAAAAGCAAGTCGCCAGGCTGCATAAGAAAGTCAGCTTCTTTATGTGAGACAGGAACTAACTCCATGTCGATGTGACCGATA
>DAIEIW010000209.1:0-8095 GCA_027351205.1 Acidithiobacillus sp. | reverse complement strand
TGGAGCCAGCGGCGCAGGTGGCTATCAAGCAAAGACAACTGGAAGATCATCTCTGGCGCATCGGCAAGGTCCGTCCCGAACGCGTCCTGCCACCCATTCATGGCCCGAGCCTGGGCTATCGCAGCAAGGCACGGCTCTCGGTGCGCACGCCGAAAACCCGGGGCGCGATGGTGGGTTTTCGCGAACGCAACAGCAGTTATGTCGTGGATATGGGGCAATGTCTGACCCTCGACCCGCGCGTCGGGCAACGCATTCTGCCCCTGCGGACGCTGATCGGGCAGATGCAATCGCCCCAGGATTTCCCGCAGATCGAAGTGGCGGCCACGCCGGATGCCGTCGCGCTGGTGTTTCGTCACATGCGGCCGCTGGCGGAAACTGATTTGCAGCACCTGCGCGCTTTTGGCGTGCAACACGACCTGCAGATATGGTTGCAACCGCGCGGGCCGGAGACCCTATATCCCTTGTGGCCGGAGCAGCCGGAGACTCTCCATTACGACCTGCCGGATTATTCGTTGCGCCTGCGTTTTGATCCCCTGGTCTTCACTCAGGTCAATCAGGCGGCGAATCAGGTGATGGTGCGCCGCGCCATGGCGTTGCTGCAACCGCAACCGGGAGAGCACATTCTGGACCTCTTCTGTGGGCTCGGGAATTTTACCCTGCCCATCGCCCGATTGGGAGCGCAGGTGCTTGGCATTGAAGGAGATGCCCGGCTGGTCGCGCTGGCTGCGGAGAATGCCGCTGCCAACGGCCTGGCGGATAAAGCCCGGTATGCCGTTGCCGATCTCACTCAGGCCCAGATGGAAGATTTTGCTCCGGCGGGCGCCATCGATAAAATGCTCATCGACCCGCCCCGCAGTGGAGCCATCGAAGTGTTGCGCAGTCTGACCCCCGGCGTCCGCCGTCTGGTGTATGTCTCCTGCAATCCGGCGACCCTGGCCCGTGACGCCGAGTATCTGGTACACGAGCGCGGCTATCGTCTGCGAGCGGCGGGCGTCGTCAACATGTTTCCCCATACTGCCCATGTCGAATCCATTGCCCTCTTCGAACGCTGAGCGGCCCGCGCGCTGGCTCTGGGTGGATGTCTCCGCCCAACGCCTGCATGAAATGCACGGCGCCGAATCGCGCTCCGAGTATGTCGTATCCACGGCCCGTAAGGGGCTGGGAGAAGAGCGCGACAGCGGTTGCACGCCGCGCGGCTGGCATGTAGTGCGTGCGCGCATCGGCGCCGGCCTGCCCGCGATGGCCATTCTGCGCGGCCGGCGCTGGACCGGCACCTGTTACAGTGCGGAGTGGGCGGCCGTCCAGCCGCGCCGGGACTGGATTCTCGGGCGCATCCTCTGGCTCTCGGGCAGCGAAATCGGTTTTAATCGTGGTGGCCTTCAGGATACCTTCCGCCGTTATATCTACATCCATGGCACAGCCGATGTGGACCATCTCGGTCAACCGGTATCGGCAGGCTGCGTGCGGATGGCGCCCGATGCGGTATGCGTCCTCTTTGCGGAATGTGCCGTGAATACCCCCGTTTTTGTCGGCCTGCAGCCACCGCTGCACTTCCCCCGCTGAGGATGTCCTGAATGGCCCGTTTCCGCTTGCCCCGTTTCCGCCGTGCCGTAAACGTGTTCAATCCAAAGTTGTTCGAAAACCTTTCGCTCGCGGCCTTTCTGGCCTGGGTCGGCCTGGGTTCGGATGCCTTGTCTTCCTCCGCTTACGGTCCACCGGAAATCTATTATGCCCTGAAGGGCCATGAATATCTGGCCGTTTTCCTGGCCATCGGCATCCCGATTTCGGTGTTTGTCATTTCGGCGGGTTACAGACAGGTCATCGCCCTGTTCCCCGATGGTGGTGGCGGATATCACACCGCGTCTACCCTATTAGGGCCGAAAGCCGGCCTGGTGAGTGGCGCCGCGCTGATCGTCGACTATGTCTTGACGGCGGCGATTTCAGTGGCATCGGGTACCGAGGCGCTGTTGAGCACCATGCCCGCCTCCTGGTACAGCGAACGCATTCTCCTGGATGTCGCGATACTGTTGTTCCTGATCTTCATCAATCTGCGTGGCATGAAGGAATCCATCAAGATTCTGCTGCCCATCTTTATGGCCTTCATCCTGACCCACACCATACTGCTCGGCTGGGGCCTGCTGAGTCATGTAGGCGCCATGCCGGACATCGCCTACAACACCGTTGCGAGTGTTCGGCAGGATAGCATGCAGTACGGCTGGATATTTATTGTGGCGCTGATATTGCGGGCCTTCAGCCTGGGAGGCGGCACCTATACGGGTTTGGAGGCCGTAGCCAACGGTGTGCACATTATGCGTGAGCCGCGTGTGCAGACCGGCCAGCGCACGATGACCCTGCTGGCGACCTCGCTGTCTCTGGTCGCCGGCAGTTTGATCTTTTTGTACCTGATGTATCAGGTGCATGGCCAGGCGGGGCAAACGCTGAATGCGGTGCTCTATGGTGCGATTACGCGGGGGTGGACGGTGGGGGGAGTCCCCTTTGGCTCGACGGCCACCCTGCTGACCCTGCTGACCGAGGGTCTGCTCCTCTTCATCGCCGCCAATACGGGTATCATCACGGCACCCATCGTCATGGCGAATATGGCCGTCGACCGTTGGTTGCCGGAGCGTTTTTCCTACCTGTCGGATCGCTTCGTGTCGCGTAACGGCGTGTTGCTCATTGGTTTCGCGGCCGTGGTTATCCTTCTGATGACGGGCGGGCATGTCAGCATTCTGGTAGTACTTTACAGTATCAACGTATTCATCACCTTTACCCTGACCATGGCGGGATTGAGTCGGCACTGGTTTGCCCAGCGCGATAAAGAGCCACTCTGGCGGGGCCGGCTTGCGGTCAGTGTGCTGGGCTTTGTGGTCACGGCCTCCATTCTCGCCATCACCATTTTCGAAAAATTCGATGCCGGCGGCTGGTTCACCCTGCTGGTCACCGCGATTGTGGTGGGTCTCGGGTACCTGATCTATCGCCATTACAAGAGTATCAGCAAAATCACTGCCGAACTGGATGAGACCATGCTGGACGTGGTGCCCGAGCATCTGCAGTCCGGCCCCAACCTGCCCCTCGATCCGCGTGGCGCCACTGCCGTATTTTTTGTCAGCCGTTTTGACGGATTGGGGCTGCACACCCTGCTGACTGCGCACCGTATGGTCGGCGGCTTCGTCAAGAACTATGTTTTCCTGCTTGCGGGTATCGTGGGTCAGGGCGAGTTCAAGGGGATCAAGGCCCTGGAGGCCCTGAAGGTATATGTGGAAACCGAGGCCAACCAGTATATGGCCTTTTGCCGCAATGAAGGGATGGCGGCGACCTGGTTCGCCACCTACTCCACCGACCGTATCCTGGCGATGGAGGAACTGGCCAATGTCGCCATTCGCTATTTTCCGCAGAGCATCTTCTTTGCCGGGCGGGTGATTGACACGTCTGCGCAGGGACCCTTCCATGGGTTGCTGCACGATGAAGTCAGCTTCATCGTCCAGGATCGCCTGCAGCATGACGGTTTCAGCATGATGATCGTGCCCGTGCATGTGCGCGGTATTCCGAGCCAGCCGCCGAATATCGTTCTGCCCATTTCCATGTCGCCCGATCTGGAGCTGGTGCAGAATGAAGAGGTAAAAAAAGAAGAAGCCAGGGTTCGCGCCGCAGCCAGGGCGCAGGCCGCCACCCAGGCGAATATACAGGAGTCTGTCCCCCATGCTGGTACGGAATGAACGGCGGCACCCTGCGCGGGGTCCGCTGATGGTCGATATCGCCGGCCTGCGGCCCACGGCTGCCGAATGCGCCATGCTGCGCCAGCCTGCCGTCGGCGGTATCATCCTTTTTGCCCGCAACTGTGCCGACGCCGGACAGGTGCGTGCCCTGTGCGCGGAGCTGCATGCCTTGCGCACCGCCCCCCTTCTTGTCGGCATAGATCAGGAAGGGGGGCGGGTACAGCGTCTGCGTGCGGGGGTGACGCGTTTTCCGCCCATGGCGACCCTGGGGCGTCTGGCGGATCGTGACGGGCTGGAGAGGGCGCGGGTGGCGGCCGAAGACTGGGGCCTTCTGCTCGGTACGGAACTTCGGGATCTCGGCTTTGATCTGGATTTTACCCCCTGCGTGGATCTGGATCGCGGTATCTCTGCGGTGATCGGCGATCGCGCCATCCACCGCGATCCCGTATGGGTGGGCGCTATTGCGGCAGCACTCTGGAAGGGTATGGCCCGGACCGGCCTGCAGGGGGTCGCCAAGCATTTCCCCGGTCACGGGGCGGTAGCCGCGGACTCTCATCTCGATTTGCCGCTGGATGATCGTCCGTTCAGCGCCATTCAGGAAGACCTCCAGCCCTTTGCGGCCCTGATCGCCGCAGGAATTCCGGCGATCATGCCCGCGCATTGCCTTTATCCCAGGGTGGATGGTGAACACCCTGCCGGCTTTTCTCCGCGCTGGTTGCAGGACGTTCTCCGTAAAGAGATGGGTTTCACCGGTGTGGTGGTCAGTGACGACCTCAGCATGGCGGGTGCCCATGGTGCGGGCGGCATGGCTGCCCGGGTGGATGCGGCGCTGACGGCGGGCGCCGACCTGTTGCTGGTCTGTAATGATCCGGAAGGTGCGGAAACGGCCATCGCGCATTTACAGTCCAGGGATGCACTCCCGACCGGTGACCGCCTGGAGCGTCTCGCCGGTAACGCCGCCACGTCCGCCCTGTCCGCGGCTGACCGGGTGCGCTGCCTGCAGCAGATCGGAGAATTACGGGCGCTCGCCCCCGGATGCACTGACTGATGCACGGCCCAGAATGTTAACCTCTTGTTTTTCCCGCGTCGCGTATTAGAATACGCCCTCACCTTTTACTCCTTGTTCGGGCGATGGGCGTCCGGACTCCGCAGTGAACCACAAGGAGCAACTTTTGCGTCATTATGAAATTGTGTTTCTGGTCCATCCTGACCAGAGTGAACAGGTCCCCCAGATGATCGAGCGCTACCGCGGCATGATCGAGAGCGACGGCGGGCATTTTCATCGCTTGGAGGACTGGGGCCGCCGGCAACTGGCCTACCCCATCAAGAAGGCCCACAAGGCACACTATGTGCTGATGAACATAGAGTGCAGCAGTGTTGCGCTGGCTGAACTGGAGGACGCTTTCCGCTTCAACGACGCGGTATTGCGCCATCTGATACTGGCCCGCGACGAAGCCGTCACCAACCCTTCCTTCCTGGCCCGCGATGAGACTGACCGTCGGGAACGCAGCGAAGAGACCGCCGAAGGCGAAGGCGAACCGGACCACAGCGCTAACGAAGCCGTAGTGACGGCCTAATCAAGGAGATTTCAGATGGCATTTAATCGGGACAGAGATCGGGATAGTGGTGATGGCGACAAGCGTGGCGGCGGCAGCAACTTTACCCGCCGTCGCAAGTTCTGCCGGTTCAGGGCGGAAGGTGTCAAAGAGATCGACTACAAGGATCTGAAGACCTTGCAGGCCTATGTGGGCGAGACGGGCAAGATCGTCCCCAGCCGGATTACCGGAACCAGCAACCTCTATCAGCGGCAGTTGACCACTGCGATCAAACGCGCCCGTTTCCTGGCGTTACTGCCCTACGTCGTGCGTTAAGGCGCCGGCGCTCCGGTGGCGGTGCAGCCAGAAGGCGGAGTCCTCCGCTGGTTTCTCAGCGGACGCTGGCAAGCTGGTGTCAGTATTGCTGTACTGTTCAGCGCGGCGGGCCTGATTCCCTTTCTTGCCGGACCGTTGCTGCTCAACTGCGTCGCTCTGGTGGCTCTGGTTACTCTGCAGGCGGGACGCAGGGAGAGTCTCGAGGTGCTGGTGATTGCCGGAATCGCCTCCGCCCTGTTCACGCTGAACCCATGGTATGGTGTCGCCTTTGCGCTGGTAGCCTGGCTGCCGGGACGGCTGTTGGGAGAAGGGTTGCAGTGGGACGTGGGGTGGGGCGGGGTGGTCTGGGTGGTCATCGGTTTGTCTCTCCTGACGCTGGCGCTTCTGCTCTGGGTCATACCGCAGGGTGCGGGTCCAGGCTTCTGGCAGGCGCAGATGGAGCACTTGCTGGCACCGGCGCGTAAGGACCTCAGCGCGACGCAGCGTCAGGTCGTGGGCGATATGGTTCGTCTGATGCCTGGGATCCTCGCTGCGGTCATGGCACTGCTCTGGGCGCTGGCGGCAGTGATGGCCAGTCGCTGGCGCGAACGGTTTCAGGGTATTGTGGTGCCACAACGGGTGTTTCGCGACTGGGTGCTGCCAGAGTGGCTGATCTGGTTGCCGGTGGTGACGGGGTTGGGTTTTTTCCTGCCGCATGGCGCCGCATGGCCGGTACAGAACCTCGCCATTCTGGTCGGTGGACTGTACCTGCTGCAGGGACTGAGTTTGGTGCACCTGTGGTTCGCGTCGAGGGGCTGGCCCCTGATCGCGCTGGCGGCTTTTTATATCGGACTGATCCTGCTTTCGCAGTTCCTGCTGGTGGTCAGTGTGCTGGGTATTCTGGACCGTGTTTTTCACCTGCGCCGACGGCTTGCCGGGCCGCGGTCCTGATGGCGGTTTTGCAGAGAATTTTTGGGAGGAATTTGAAATGAAAGTGATTTTACTGGAACGTATCAACAAGTTGGGGCGTCTGGGCGATGTCGTCGAAGTGCGTCCTGGTTACGGGCGCAATTTTCTGGTGCCGCAGGGCAAGGCCGTAGTGGCCAACCAGCGCAATCTGGAAGACTTTGCCGCACGTAAGGCGGCGCTGGAGCAGGTGGAGGCAGAACGCCTGCAAGCCGCGCAACAGCGTGCCGCGGCGCTGGCCGATGCCGTGGTCAAGATTGCCCTGCAGGCGGGCGAGGATGGTCGTTTATTCGGCTCGGTGGGTCTGCATGACATCAGTGCGGCACTGGCGGCCCTGGGTCACGAAGTGGCTCATTCCGAAATCCGTCTGGCGGGAGGGCCGATCAAACGGATCGGCGAATTCCCGGCGCGTGTGCATTTGCACCCGGAGGTCGAACTGGATGTGATGGTCTTCGTCGAGCGCGCCTGATCCCGGGCCCGGGCATGTCTGATTCGGCGGACTACGGCGGCGGGGTCAAGGCCCCGCCGCACTCTATTGAGGCGGAGCAATCCGTTATCGGTGCCCTGCTGATCGACCCTGAGACAGCGGAGCAGGTCACTGAGGCGGTGACGGCCGAAGATTTTTATGAGCGTCGTCACCGCCAGATTTTCCAGGCTATCAGCGCCATGCTGGGCGCCGGGCGGGCGGTGGACGCCATCACGGTCTCCGAGTGGTTGCAGGATCATGAGCAGCTCGCCGATGTGGGCGGGGTGCAGTATCTCCTCATGCTGGCCAACGAGACACCCTCGGCGGCCAACGTGCTCGCCTATGCGCGGATCGTGCGGGAGCGGGCCACCCTGCGTCACCTCATCCGGGTTGGTCGGGAAATTGCCGAGCTTGCCTATCGTCCGGAAGGGCGGCAGGCTCAGGCCTTGTTGGACGAGGCCGAAAGCCGGGTCTTTCTTCTCGCCGAAGGACAGCAGCTAGCCGGCGAAGGCTTCAAGCAACTCAAGGATGCACTTCCGGCGGTTATCGACCGGATCGAGACCATCGCCCGTGAGAGGAAGGGCGTCACGGGGCTGTCCACGGGCTTTACCGATCTGGACGAGAAAACCTCCGGCCTCCATCCTGGCCAGCTCATTATTGTTGCGGGCCGTCCGAGTATGGGCAAAACCTCTTTCGCCATGAATATAGCGGAGCATGTCGCCTGTATCGAAGGCAAGCCTGTCGCGGTTTTCAGCATGGAAATGCCAACCGACGAGATCGTCCTGCGCGCGCTCTCGTCGCGGGGACGGGTAGATCAGCACCGCCTGCGCAATGGCAGCCTGGGCAATGACGACTGGCCGCGCATCGCCCATGCCATCGGTGAGCTCGGCAATGCGCCACTGTTCGCCGACGATTCTGCCGCGCTGACCCCGACGGATTTGCGCTCGCGGGCGCGTCGGCTGAAGCGGGAGCATGGCCTGGCTTTGATCGTGGTGGACTATCTGCAACTCATGCAGGTGCCGGGACGAGGTGATAACCGGGTCGCCGAGATTTCCGAGATCAGCCGTTCGCTCAAGGCGTTGGCCAAAGAGCTGTCG
>DAIEIW010000202.1:0-8397 GCA_027351205.1 Acidithiobacillus sp. | reverse complement strand
AGGAGCCCGGCCTTTGCATTACGTGAAATAGGGATAACAAACTACGTGCATGATCGTACCTACATTACCATGTTGCACTACTGGGACCACCGCTGCATCCTCCACCGTTATTGGCATTGATGGTCGAATGATTACACGTTGCGGAGGGTGACACACCTTTATTTGCGCCGGTAATGGTTATGCCGGTGATAAAACCGGGTCCCACAATATCCGGGTTGGCATTCCTGTTGCCCGGGCCATGATTTATCGTTGATCCCGAGCCACTGGTTGACAGTATGTGGCATTTCGTGCAGGCGGCACTCAGGTGGGCGCCATCTCCAGAACCCTGGTGACGGCCGGTCTTGTCAGGGAAGACCGATCCATTGGGACCCGACCCATTGGGGCGCCCTGTAGCGTCACCATGACAGGAACCGCAGCCAGTACCTGGTGCGGCTTTTCTGTGGCAGCCACGGCAGTCGGGAGCATTGCCAAGGACAGTTGCCGGGTAGACACTGGTAGTGGTGCCGATGGCATGGCAACCGGTGCAGGCAGCGCCTGTTCCTGCTGCCTGGTGGTTATAGTTAGGCACGGCATGAGGCAGACCGACAGAAACCTCCAGTGTGCCGTTAATATGTTTGGTCCGGTCCACAAAGACATTTGCATAGGTTGCCGCTGTTGCGGTTTGCGTGTTGATGTTCGCATGACAGCTACAGGTTGACCCGAGCGGCGTAGTCGGGAATCCGACCGGGATTGTTACCGTTGGATGCCCAGATGCCGCTGTCGGCGGGAAGCCATGACAGGTACCGCAGGCGGCCGCTGTGATGGTTGCCGGCAGGAAGGGGGTGCTCCAGGTTGGTGTTCGGTTGGTACCGGTGGTGTCACCGCCAGGCATCTTGGCGCCGTGGCAGTAGACGTTGGTACACTGTCCGGCGGTCCCGCCCGTAAAGGCCGGGGCAGTGCCACCGCCGGCAACAACAAGGGCAATGCTGCTGAAAATAACGGGGTTGGCTTGGATGGATGCGGCGCGCGCCCGAGCACGGTTAAGATGGTCAAGGGTACCAAATCCCAGGTTGGTATGGCAATCGGCGCAAGCCAGGGTCATCACGGTCAACTTGCTGGCGCCCACATGCTGAGCATGCGTGTTGGCAAGGTTCGGGTAGATTGTTCCACCCGGCGGACTGGCATGACAGGAGGTGCAGCCGGTCGGCGTAACCACCGGACTGGACAGGTGACAGTTCTGGCATCCAGGCGGCTTTGAATTGGGAGCATTCGCTGCATCCTGGTGACATCCCAGACAGTAATTGAAGTTACTGCGTGCCGTGGCGTTATGGTTGGGATACGGTACAGCGTGCGGTGCTACGCCGGGTCCGTTGGCATGACAGGTTCCGGTCTGGGCGAGTCCGTTGGTAAAGGTGGTGCTGAAGCAACTGGGGGCCGCAGGCAAGGGAGCGGTGCGCCCCTGGGTCACGTCGTGGCACAAGATACAGGCATTGGCGATATTGCCCGCCGTACGATGCGAGTAGATGATGGTCTCACCCGGGTTGGTCGTGGTACCCTGCCAGGCGGTGGGATGCGCCTTGGCAAAGGTATGGCAGCTTGAACAGGCAAGGGTTGCTGTCCCTCCATTGAACGAAGTCGAACCAGGGGTGCCGTGGCACGCCTGGCAGACGCGCAGATCCTGTTTGGCCAGCCCGCCGTGGACTGATGCTGCTACCGCGGGCGGTGCAAAGGGTATCTGGTGGAAGTGGCAGAGGGTATTATTGTAGCAGCCCGCAGTCCCTGTGGCAGGACTGGGAGGCTTGACGGTCGAGTTGGCTCCTCCGGTGTGGCAGGCGGCACAGATGCCGGCATTGCCCGGGTCGGTATTCGTATGGGTCGAGGCCCCGGCTATCGTAGATGCCCATGGTTTTGCAGGGTGGGGCGCCGAGACCAACAGGCCGTGACAACCAAGGGTGTTCGTACATGAACGCGCCGGCCCATTGTTAAAAGTAACGCCATGGCAGCGTTGACACGAGGAAAAACCGGTCGTCGTGGTAGGCGCGCCCTTGGCGGCGGCACCATGCTGAGCGGCCGCGTTCCATCCCACGGGGTGACCTTCCGTGCCGTGGCAGAGGGTGTTGTTGAAACAGCCGGTAGCACCAACCGTGTCGCCTGCCAGTGGCTTACGGGTGGAATTGGCGCCGTTGGTATGGCATTTGGCGCATTGTACGTCGTTACTAGTGTCGGTATCGGTATGGGTGACGCCGCCGGTTGTGGAGCGCCACGGCCTGGCCGGGTGCGGAGCAGCCACGGTGGCGCCATGACAACCGGCAGTATTCAGGCAGGTCTGCAGTGCAACGCCGCCGTCATAAGCCACGCCATGACAGACGGTGCAGGCTCCGAATGAGCTGACAGGGCTGAGCAGGCCTCTGATGGTTATTCCGCCTGCAGCCGCCTTGGCGGCCCTGCCATGGGAAGAATAGCTGGCCCATCCGGTGATATGTCCCTCCACGCCGTGACAGAGGGTGTTGTTGAAACAACCGGGCGGCGTCCCTGCCGGTGCGGCCGGCGAAGGAGTGCGGCTTGAATTGGCCCCGTTTGTATGGCAGACGGCACAGGCGGCGGCGTTGCTGCTGTCAGTCGAGGTGTGGCTTCTGGCACCGGTCCTGCCGACGTCGCGCCAAGGTTTTTGCGAATGGGGTGCCATGATGCCGGCGCCGTGGCATCCGGCGGTATTCAAACAGGATTTTTTGGCGATACCACCGGCAAAATCCACACCATGGCAGATCTGGCAGTGGGCTAAACCGTTAATACCGGCCAGCAGAGCTTTGGCCGCCTTGCCATGGACATCGGGTTGTGCCCAACCGGCAGGATGCCCGGATGGTCCGCCCGGGTGGCAGGTAAATCCGCCGAGGGATGTGCTGAAACAGCTTACCTTGCTGATGCCGCCGCTTAGATCCTTGCCGTGGCATTCGAAGCAGGCGCTTGGACTGGCGAGAAACACGCCGGGATGAGCCCCGCCGGTAATGTCTACCACCCATCCGGCCGGATGTTTACCGGATGAATCCAAGACGACAGAGTTGTTACTTCCGTTGCTGCATCCAGACATGCAAACGAACATGGTCAACATTAGGCCGCGTTTGAAATTGAACATGGCTTTCCCCTATCGGTGGCAGGTGATACAGCGTTCATTGTTGGCACGACCGTGACAACGGTAGCAGCTGGCTGGATCGAGTTTACCTTCGATTTTGTGCAGAGTCATGAAATTGCCGCGATGCGGCATCTCGCGATCGGGTCGGTTACCAAATTTAATCGAGGGCTTCATCTCGACCTGATTGGTGTGACAGTCGTTGCAGAACGAGCTCTTGTGACAGGTAGAGCAGAGACGGTCATCGCTCGAAGCGTAGAATCGATGATTCTTGACAAAGGCGGGGGTATGGCTGAAGGCATCAAACGACTTCAGGGTGCCTTTCTGCTGGTCCTCGTGACATTCGGCGCAACTGACCTGCTGGCCGGCTGTCAGGGCCTCGGGATGCGAGGCGGGCAGATTGGGGATCGCTTTCATCCGGGCACAGGCCGAGAGCGCCATGAAGAACCCGGCAACCACCAGGACCGGAAATAGTGACTGAAAAGACCTCATTATTTCTCTCCTTTACTTTTGAAAGTCGGGTTGTAGGTCAAGCGGAGCAGGCCTTTTAAATCATCTTTGTAATCCGGATTCCTTCCGTAGCTTGCATCGGCGGAGGCGGTCAGATCAGGCATGATATGGTATCCCAGAGAGGCGGATGCCTCCCAGGCGCTCTTCTCGTTATTAATCTTGCTCTTGAAGATATAGTCGATGACATCGAAAGAGGCCACATAGGTCTTGGTGTCATACAGGGCATAAAGGCGCAGTTCATGGTAGGACGCGGAGGATGTACCGAGTATGGCGAATCCTTGGTCGGCTCTCAGGTAGTGATACCCCAGGCCGCTCCGCAGCATGTTATTCAGTAAAGTCAGCTTGAGGTCGGCACCGAAGCGGTCGGCAGCGCCGGTGTCCCGGGAATAGTGCTTGTAGTCCGCCGATACTTCGGCTGTTTTCGCGATCACATAGGAGGCAACCGCACCTGTCGAGCGGGACTGGTCGGCGGGGTTGAAAACCGGCATCTTTGTGAAGAATGCGGCAGAGTTGAAATAATTGCCGAAGCGCTGCTCGTTGAACTCGCCGCTCAACGTCAGGCCGGGGAGCGGCTTGAGGTTGAGCAGGTAGCTGTGTTCGGCCACGCCCTTCGTTACCGGGTTGTAGCTGGTATGTCCCATGAATTCGACCATCTTGTACGGACTCAGCCAGATATCGCCACCAAGCAAGCGATGGGTGCCATTGGTAAAGTTTGCCAGTGTGGGGGCGGTTCCTTCATATACGCCCGACAGACCGAGTTCGAACATATGCTTGTAGCGATAACTGGCCCGGCCGCCAAAAAGACCGTCGCCCTTGCCGTCGCTGTTTTCTCCCGGCAGTTTACTGGTATGGACCGTGGCACCACCAAAAGCCGACACTCCGAACCCGAACGGCAGGTCACTACGGAGACTCACGCCATCGACCTGCTCGTTGACGATGCCCTCATGCACAAAAAAACGTCCGGCACGGATATCCGCATTGGCAAAATTGAAACGATACTGCAAATATCCATAGGTCAGATTTCCGTCAGACACATCATTGGTGAAGCTTTTATCAGCCAGGTCGTAGCGTCCCCAGCCATAAAAGTGCAGCGAAAGATTCCCGTCAACCAATTTGTCCGCATCCAGTCCAAGGAATTGCGTGGCAGGCACCAGGTTCTGTTTTGAGGATCCGGTGACATCGCGTTGCTCGAAACGGATCAGCGAGGTTGAGTCAACGGAGATTTCGGCGGAAAATGCCGTAACGGGCAGGGTCAGAAAAAAACAGGCCGGCAAGAGTCGCGCAATAGGTATCTTCATCGAAAACGCTCCTGTAAATCAGAGGATTATGTGAGCTGAAATTATCCGCAATAGGGTGGAACTAAGTAAACACTACCAACGGAAAAAATCGATCTCTCAGAATACACCTGTAATTCAGCGCCAGATGCGTTGTTTTTAACAATATAACGAAAATTCCCCATGTCAAGTACACGATTAAACAAACAGGGTGAGTCCCATCAACCTTCGGATCTGTTCATCCTGTCGCCGGATCAGCCAACCTTCTTACCGTCACCTCAGCCATATCGGTATAGTCGCTGATTTCAGATCCTTCGACGATGAAAGCACCCTCTGTCATATCAGAATTTCTTGAGTTTATGAGTTTATGCGGATATATTTTGTGCCGCTACGCGCTGCTTCGAACCAGGGTAAGAACACAATACCCTTAAAATAAATTACTGTTTTAAATTTATACCACATAATAATTATCAACTAAACAAGAAAAACAGGAAAATCATTATGCTACTCATGATCGATAATTACGACTCGTTCACCTTCAACATTGTCCAGTACCTGGGCCAGTTGGGTGAAGATGTCCAGGTTCACCGCAACGACAGGATCACCCTGGATGAAATCGAGGAGCTGCAGCCCGACCGCTTGGTAGTCTCCCCCGGGCCCTGTTCGCCTGAAGAAGCCGGCATATCGGTTGCGGCCATCAGGCAGTTCGCCGGAAAGATCCCCATCCTGGGGGTCTGCCTCGGCCATCAGGCCATTGGCGCGGCCTTTGGAGGCACTGTTGTGCGCAGCGTGTCACTGATGCACGGCAAGACCTCACCCATTCACCATGACGGCAAAGAGCTTTTTGCCGGACTGCCCGACCCGTTTCTGGCAACACGCTACCACTCACTGGTGGTTGAGCGCACCAGCCTGCCGGAGTGTCTGGAGGTCACCGCCTGGGTGGAGAATGGCGAGATCATGGGGATGCGACATCGTGAACTGCCGGTATGGGGAGTCCAGTTCCATCCCGAGTCGATCCTGACTGAATGCGGCATGGATCTGCTCAGGAATTTCCTGAGCCTAAGCCGACGATAATAACAAAGCGGGAGAGACAACTGTCTCTCCCGCTCCGGTGACACCATTAATAACTTGTAGAATATCCGGAATCGCGCTTACCTTTTCTCCTTCAGCAGATCCCGTATCTCCTCAAGTAAAAGCTCCTGATTCGAAGGCGGTGCCGGAGCGGCGGGCACCTCGGCTTCCTTTTTCTTGAGAGAGTTCATCGCCTTGACCGCCATGAAAATGGCAAAAGCGATAATTGCGAAATCGATAATCGTCTGCAGGAATTTTCCGTAGCTGATAACTACAGCCGGCTTTTTATCGACGGCCGCCTGAACGATGACCGACAGATTGGAAAAGTCGACGCCGCCCAGCAAGACGCCAATCGGGGGCATAATCACATCACCGACCAGGGACGAAATAATCTTCCCGAAAGCCGCTCCGATGATGATGCCTACCGCCATGTCAACCACATTTCCCTTGACCGCGAATTCCTTGAACTCTTTCAACATGCCCATAGTGATTCCCTCCTGCCCGTAGAGTAAGTGACATCCAATATGCATGCCCAAATTATCCGGCTCTTCATTCGCTAGGTAAATGTATATTAATCCTAACAGAAAATCATTCTAAATCAATATAACCAAAACGATTATCGACTGATACCATCGAAACTCCGCGCGCTTGACCTGACCGCTCCAAGGGAGTATAGATAAAAATATAGGTATATTAGATAGTTTCAGGAGGTCAATCATGAGACATCTGTTACTACCACTTGTGCTGCTCAGCCTGGCCGTCACCAGCGAGGCGGCTGTCAAAACCAGGATTATTGACTACAAACAGGGCGACACCGTACTGGAAGGATATCTGGCCTGGGATGACGCCAAGGTCGGCGATCGCCCCGGTGTGCTGGTGGTGCATGAATGGACCGGCATCAACGACAACATCAGGCAACGCACCGAAGCGCTGGCCAAACTGGGGTACGTCGCCTTTGCCGCCGACATCTACGGCAAGGGTGTCCGGCCGACGGCACCGGCCGATGCCGCAAAAACAGCCGGCATCTACAAGAACGACCGGAAACTGCTGCGCGCCAGGGTCAGGGCCGGACTGGAAGAGCTCAAAAAGCAGAAATTTGTCGACACGCAGCGCCTGGCAGCCATCGGCTTCTGTTTCGGTGGCACCAGCGTACTGGAACTGGCCCGTGACGGCGCCGATGTGAGCGGTATCGTCAGCTTCCACGGCGGGCTCGCGACCCCCACTCCCCGGGATGCACGCAATATCAAGGGCAAGGTGCTTGCCCTGCATGGCGCTGACGACCCGTTTGTCAAGCCCGATGAGGTGGCGGCCTTCCAGGACGAGATGAGGAAGGCGGGCGTGGACTGGCAGCTCAACATATACGGCGGCGCGGTCCATGGCTTCACCAATCCCGCTAACGGTACCGACAACAGCAAGGGGGCAGCCTACAACGCGAAGGCCGATAAGCGCTCGTGGGAGGCCATGAAGTCCTTTTTTGCGGAGATTTTCAGATAACTGTCGTGCACCTGCAAATGATCGAGTAACAATTAACGGAATTATTCTGGGGGATGTTGCATACTTCCCCGCCAGCAGTTCTTCTCTGATACGTGGCCACTCTTGCTGGAGATAACCCTTCAGAGCCGTTACCGGCATCTCGTCGATGCCCGGCGCACCCTTGTTGGCTACAACCCGCGAGTGGGCCGCCATCATGTTGCCACGGCTGATGATATCCTCCATCAACCGCTCCGACTCGAAAGTGGACTGTTCCGTCCTTCCCGTGACGCTTGCCGCACCCGTCCCGGCACCAGGCGGTTTCCGACCGCTTCTTTCCGGGTTGGCGCCGGGCTTCTCTTCCCGACCTTCTGCTGCTCCCATCGTCATCGGAATTCAGGGTTCCCTTTCGTCGTTTCATGTTCCGCCCTTCATCGACTGGTCAGGCCAACTACTATGGCTTCTGCTGACTTCTGCCGAACATGAGGGAATTGCTTTTCAATTCCCCTGCACCTGGATTTCGCCCAGTGCGGGACGACAAATCTCCCCGGGTAATGCGCGTGACCTTCATCCCATATACCCGCCGCATTTACAGCCACACCCTCTGGATGGTTATCGGGCTTTGAAGTCACGTGCCTTCTCGCCCGGATGGGACTGCCTCATATGCGATTTCTGTTCGTCGGGCCGGGATTTTGCCTGCGGCTTCCTTCAGATTCCGCCTCGCGACGGACACCCTTGCCGTCCGGCTAACGGTTCCCACCATCAGGGTCCGTAGAGGACTTCCACCTCCAAGTCACTGTTTGACCACCATAGTCAAACAGATGGTGCTTGCGCACCACGCGCCCTGCCGGGCGCACACGGGGTGGAAGTTGACCGGGCAGGGTTTTGGCCCGGTCTAACTTTCTGGTTGAGCGATTTCTAGTTTAGCACCCTTTCCAAGATTACATTTAAAGCACAAGGTTCGAA
>DAIEIW010000199.1:0-8507 GCA_027351205.1 Acidithiobacillus sp. | reverse complement strand
CCCAAGCTCAGTTAGACGGGAAGCGAACGTTGAGTTGGGGTAGCCTTCGAAGAGTTGGGGGGGGGTCGGGATCGGACTTTGAGGCGGTTCAAGACTGGAAGCGGACATTCACTGTCGATGACCGACCCTTAGCTGCCATTTGCTTGTTTCTTCCAAGTTGTCGGCTAAGTTAAGTAGAGTGTTGTAGACACATGGAGCCGAAGAAGAAGCCGCGCCATAGACATAGCCGTGCATATACACGACAATGAATCGTTCGAAAGAGGAAGTTATAATGGTCGTTGAAGAGGTTCTTTTAAAGCAGCCACTGAACAGCAAACAAAGCCCTTTAACCGTAAAATTAGTATTTAGGCAGATACTATAAGCCTGAGACCAACGGCTATTGAACCGGGCAACATCTGCAAAATAACTTAACAAGAGATATTAATATGGATATCGCTCAGGTTTTTGGAAAAAATATCGTTTATGTGATTGTCTCAGTCCTTCTGACAATGGGGTTGCAGACAGGAGTAAATTATATGATCGCAAGCAATGGCCATGTAAGTGTATCAAAGCCAATGCTGATAGGTGATAAAACTTATGAAGTAGTAGACATAAAAAACACTTCAAACAAGGAATTAAACGGATTATTACTAAGCGTAACCGCTAATACAAATATTTCTGCAATTAACTCGACCAATCCCCTTGAAATGCAGCGCGTAAAAGATTACTCAAGCACAAATTTAAGAGAGACAATAAATGTTAGCTCCATCCCTAATCATGCAGAAACCAGCATATTCATACCCATCAAAGAAAATGGAAAAAACGTATTGGCAATGAATGTTAGCAATTTAAATCTAGACGTTGTAAAATACGGCAAAGTGACAGGAAAATTAAATAGAGCTATAAGAGAATCTGCCATTAGTGCTTTGGTCTATGGGATCTTTCTTTCTATATTTAGCTATTGGTTGTCCATAAAAATGAAAGAAACTCATGAAAATCTCAATAAATTAAAAAACAAATTAGATGTACACAGAAAAGAATACGAGGAATTAATTAAAAAGGAAAAAGAAAAGCACTCTGATCTAATAAAAAGAACTTCAAAAATCAAAGCTACCTTGCTTAAGGACCTTAAAAAATATAACAATGAGATAGTATTCTGGAGGGATACAGTGCGCCAATTCATATACACGCATGGAGCGGCAAATCGCACGGACGTAGATAATTTTTTTACTGCTATAAGTGCGGCGTTAAAAACCCAGAGCACTCATTCTCTTAAACGACATAAAATAACAACTTATGATATAGAGAGAGTCCTCGAAAATTTAAAAGAACGAGAAGCGAGATAAATTAATAGCGCAACAAGCAATGCATTTGAAGAAGCCGACCGTAGCAGATGTTATCTGATGCGGACACTTCTCTAGAGATAGCGACCCGATTCAGTTAGCAAATTAACTTCACATGGAAAATTCGAAAAATCATCATTCATAAACATTAGAGAAAACTTCTTCCTAATCGCATGGACTTCACACAGCTTTACCTGCTGGGCACTGAATCGCCACCAGTTCTCTAGACATTATCGAGGGGTACATAGTTTCTGCAGATACGGTGGTTCTGTATTAGAATCAGACAGTCCAATGCCGTGATTTGATAAATGGTCGTTGGCCGCTGCTGGCCGATATATACCCGATATTACCTGTCCCCAGTCTGGATGTGAACGACTGCTTTCGCTGCCTTGTCGCCGTTGGCATCGGGGATCGGCAGAAGTGATGTGGCGGGCTGGCGTAAGAGCACGAACTGACGAATGTAAGGTATGGTGAGGGCGCGCCAGATGTAACGTCGCCCTGAAATATGCGCCACGAGCCCATGACAAACCAGCGCCAACCATCTAAAATAACACCATGTGATGCCCTGATGAGGTCCCTCTTATGCGAACTACGATCAACCTGGATGATGATCTTTTGGCCCAAGCCAAAACTCTCTGTGGCGTAGAAGACCGTGGCGCCCTCTTAAAAGAGGCCCTGCGTGCTTTGATTGAACGGGAAAGTGCTCGTCGCCTCGCTCGCTTGGGTGGAACAGAACCGCAATTACAGAACATTCCTCGCAGACGAGAGCCTGCCGCTTGATTCTGGTCGATACCTCCGTCTGGATCGACCATTTCCGCTCTGGGGACACACACCTCACTACCCTGCTCGATCATGGCATGGTGCAAACCCACGATTTCATCATCGGAGAAATCGCCTGCGGCAACCTCAAAAATCGGCAACAGACCTTATATCTGCTCTCATGCTTACCCCGATGCACTGCCACCTCTCCAGAGGAAACCCTGTTTTTCATTGAGCGTCATGGCCTGATGGGACGCGGTATAGGTTATGTTGACGCGAGTATCCTGGCCTCTGCCGTGCTCGTGCAGGCCAATTTATGGTCCCGCGACAAACGTCTCATGGCTCTGGCTACCGAACTTGGCTGTGCTTACTCGTCCGGAACATCGGCTCCCGATGAAAGGGCGGCCTGATCCTCCGGGGCTACAAAGCTCAGAGCGTATCCGGGATCCGGAATCTGCAAAGCCTCCATCACGTCATCCCGTGCTATCCACACATGGATGCCGTCCGGTGAGGTGGTCCGCATCTCCATTCCCTCGAAATCGACGCGCCAAATATGGACGGGTGTATTTCCTTGCTGCTTGTTCATGGGCCTTGGAACCGGCCGGGTGAATGAGGCGATCCTACCCCGAAATCTTGTGATCTGTCAGCGCCGTGGTCTTGGTGCGTGATGCAATATTTGATCGGCGACGGGCTAAGGCGGGCATCTGCCGCAAGGGGCGCTGGCGCGCCAGTGTTTGTCGATGTCCTGCCGGGCCTTGGCGATGCGTTTCGGCAACGAGCAGGGCTGGCCCGGGAATAGCGAGGATCTCCAGACGCACCTCGGCGATCATTTCATCCAGGGCCTCATGGATCGAGAAGGTCAGGGAAAGTTCCGCGAGCCGACAGCGTGTCCACAGGGGATGCGTTTGTATTACTTCCATGTTTTCTGTGCAATGGCGTGCAAAGAAATGATGTGAGCGGACCCGGATCAGGAATGTCGGCAGCGGTTCATCCAGCAGGCTTGACCGCTGGGGGAAGCATCGCTGAATCATATGTACAGTCCGCCTGGACCGTTACGACCGGCATGAATAAAGTTGCTTGAATTGTTCGGACAATTTCTGCGCGGTGGCGTGCAAAGAGATACTGTGTGAGGGCCCCAGCGCGCGGACGCGATCGCGTATTTTGCTCGCCAACTGCGGGAAGTCCGCACCTTTGTATGCAAACACGATTTTGTTGCCGGACTCTTCTGCGTCTATAACGACGACCTGATTATCGAAGCTTGTCTGGATGCGGGCGACGTAGGCATCGCATTGCCGGTCACTGCTCAGCATGTTGATCACCAGTACCCCATTCTTTCGCAGCTTGGCATAACAGTCGTTGTAGAACCCGGTGCTGCATAGTTGTGTGGGTTGGCCGTCATGGTTGAAACCGTCGACCAGCAGCACATCGACCGGTTTGGTGTGGTTGCTGACATATACCGCGCCATCCCCACTCAGCACCTGGAAATTGGGGCCGTCTGGTGGGATGCCGAAGCGGTCACGCAACTCAATGACCTTGGGATTGATCTCCACGGCAGTGAAGTGGGCATCCGGGATGTGGCGCAGACAATATTTTGCCAGTGAACCTCCACCCAGGCCGATCATGGCAATCCGTTTGGGTTTTGGCTGTAAAATCAGAAAACCCATCATGGTACGGGTATAACCCAGGACCAGCTTATCTGGCGCAGATTTGTGCATGATACTTTGAGTCGCCGAAAGATCGAAGCGTAATGTTATGGCCCGAAAATCTTCTTGCGCGAAGGGTTGCCGCAGCGCAGGTTGACTGGGTAGATCCGGAGAGTCGGTCAGAGAACCGGCAGATTCGTTCATATTTCTAGTGCATCCTTTTACTGTGCTGTCATCTTTTCACGACTCGGTTTTTATGGGCCTCATTACCCGTGCGCGTGCGGCGGAAATCAACAAAAGGCTCCTGTCGCGGTGTTATATTTGCTCCCAGGGCAGTCCATCAAAGCGCCAGCCATTCAGACTGCTTCGGCGATGCTGATCGTTCAGATCCCCTTCAAAGCCATGCGCCACATTGTAAACGGCGCTGAAACCATTGGCCTGCAAGTACTGTCCAGCCTCCAGCGAGCGATGGCCACTACGGCAGATCAGTAAGACGGGCCGGTTGAGAGATGTGGCGCGCCGTACCCGACACAGAAAGTCCGGGTTGATTTCCCAGTCGGGATCGTCTCGCCAGGGGATGGTTAACGCTTCTTTCGGGTGCCCGACAAACAGAAACTCCATTTCACTTCTGACGTCAATAAGCACAGCCTGCGGGTTTTTCTGCAGGAAGTTGAAGGCGTCCTGCGGGGCGAGGTTTATTACCGACTTTGTCATACTGCTCTCCTGACCAAAGCTGACCGGAAGTTATACCTGTAACACGCCTGCAGCCAACAATATCCATGCAGAAATGAGCGACAGCCCACCGACGGGCGTAACAGCGCCGAGCCAACCCTTGCCGGTGATCGCCAGAAGGTAAAGACTGCCAGAAAATAACGCCGTCCCGGTCAGCATAAGCCAGCCTGACCACTGCGTAAGGCCGGATTCCGGCAGTTGCAGCGCCACCACTCCCACCAGCATCAGTCCCAGGGCGTGGTAGAGGTGATACTGGCTACCGGTATGGTAAACGCTCATCATTTTGGGTGACAAGCGGTCTTTCAGGGCGTGGGCGCCGATGGCCCCCAGCGCTACCGCAGCCCCCGCGTTGGCGGCGCCTAGGGCAAGGAACCACTTGTCTGTCTGCGACATCATAACCGTTCTCCGCTGCATCATGGTATTCGGACCGCGAGCTCCGGCTTCGCAGGCAGGCGGCTGTCGAGCAGGATAGCAGAAATTCGCTCCGCTGGGTGGACAGCCGGGTGAGGCAGGAATGGCTGGACCAGTGCTTTGCACCGTGGTTACACTCTGGCCACCCTTTCTCGGCCGGGAGTAGACATCGCATGTATCATGACGAACACCACCACCATGAGAAGATCGGCTGGCTCCGGGCCGGTGTGCTGGGCGCCAACGATGGTCTTCTCTCGACAGCAAGCCTCCTTGCCGGTATCGCTGCCGGACAGGCAAGCCACGAACAAATTCTGCTCGCCGGTGTTGCGGCGATGGTCGCCGGCGCCTTTGCCATGGCGGCTGGCGAGTATGTATCCGTGAGCTCACAGGCCGATACCCAGGCCGCAGATCTCGAAACGGAAAGACGCGAACTGGAAAAAAACCCTGAAAAAGAACTGCTCGAACTCAGGGGCATCTATGTGGCGCGTGGCCTTAGTCAGGCGCTGGCCCAGCAGGTCGCCACCCAAC
This sequence comes from Acidithiobacillus sp., assembly GCA_027351205.1. Lineage (GTDB taxonomy): Bacteria > Pseudomonadota > Gammaproteobacteria > Acidithiobacillales > Acidithiobacillaceae > Acidithiobacillus. The sequence continues at coordinate 3,112 of DAIEIW010000199.1, read as the reverse complement.
TTATGGAGCATGATGCCCTTGCTGCGCATGCCCATGACGAACTGGGCATGACGAAAATGGCGGCGGCGCGGCCCGCCGAAGCGGCACTGGCTTCCGCCGCTGCCTTTGCATGTGGTGCCCTGTTCCCGGTGCTGATCGCCGCCTTCGTCCCCCACGGCAAAGTACTGCCGGCCCTGTATACGACCAGCATCCTGCTGCTGGTGTTCCTCGGCGCGGTCGCAGCCCGGGCAGGTGGCGCCCCCATGGTGAAGGGCGCCATCCGCGTGGTCTTCTGGGGTGTTCTCTCGATGATCGCCACCACGCTGATCGGCCATCTGCTCGGTCAGACGGGTATCTGACCGGTAACGCGCCAATCTGGATCGGTCGCGTCAAGGCCCAGGCGCGACCGCGCCCGAATCAGAGGATTACGCCTTTCGCCACGGAAGGATAGCCCCATCTGCGCAAAAAGGCAGTTCTCAGTCATGGACTTCATCCATCTACGGACAGGCTATATCACTGTAGCCGGTTTATAGGTATCATTGCCCCAGATATGTAAGTATACCATTATTTGCTTATAGATATTCGTGCGGCCCGGCGTCAAAGCGTGATGCCGTGTCACCTTTCATTCAAATTTAATATGGGGAATCCGTTATGTGCTCAATAACTCGGAAAATGACGGCAGAGTTCATAAGTACCTTCGGGCTCATATTTTTGGGGTGGCGGTGCTGCGGCAATGGGCTATCCCCTCATCGATGTGGCCCTGGCTAACGGACTGGCCATCATGATCGCCGCGTATGTGTTTGGTGACATCAGTGGTGGCGTGGTCAACCCCGCGGTCACCCTTGGCGGGGCCATTGCAGGAAAGATAGGCTGGAAGGATGCAGGCTTGTATATGATCGCCCAGGTTGGCGGTGGCATCGCGGCCGGTTATGTGCTTCTGGTGGTTCTTGGCGGATCGGCAGGACATCTTGGGGCCACTACCATCAATACCAGCCTTGTATCGGTCTCTGGCGGTTTTATACTAGAGGCCATGGGAACATTTTTTCTGACTACCACCGCGTTGTATACGGCCATGAGCGGTCGTGCCGGTAACGCTGCTCCTCTCGCGATTGGTTTTACCTTGGTCATGGCGGTGACGTTTATGGGCCCGCTGACGGGAGCAAGCCTGAATCCCGCGCGGACATTGGGTCCGGCCGTCGCGGGTGTCTACTTCCCGCACATATGGGTGTATCTCGTTGCGCCGCCGTCATTTTCCCCAAGGCTAGGCCCCTTCATCGTCCCCACCCCGCCACGATCCGCAGGTTCCGGTTCTATAGTTAAGTATTATGGCTACCTTCTGGAGTCTCTTCATGAGTATAGAATCCATCACACTGGTGCGGCATGGCGCGACCGAGTGGGCGGATAGCGGCAAACATACTTCGGTGACCGACGTGGCATTGACGGCGGAGGGCCGAAAAGACGCGCAGGCGCTCTGGAACCACTTTGTGGAACAGGGGCATTTTGATGGGATCTACTCCAGTCCTATGCTGCGTGCCCATCACACGGCCATTCTCGCGGGTTTTGCTGTTCCTGAACTGCACCGGGGGCTCTGTGAGTGGCGCTACGGACGCTATGAGGGCATGACGACGGCGGAAATTCGCCGGGAAAATCCGAAATGGAGCGTTTTCCGTTGTGGCGGACCGGGTGGCGAAAGCCCGGAAGCCGTCAGTAGCCGTTGCGAGGAGCTGCTGAAGGAATGGGATGAAAAAGGCCACCGACACGTGCTGTGCTTTGCCCATGGCCACATTCTGCGGGCGCTGGCCGTCCATTGGCTGGGACTGGATCTCCGTTTCGCTGACCACCTGCACCTGGACTCGGGCAGTATTTCCCGTCTGGGTTGGGAGCACGAAGTTCCCGCCCTGCATTTATGGAATTACTGCCCTCAGCGCCCGGTCTTCGGGCCACGCCCTGGTTGATTCGGCGTTGTTTCCGGTGCTGGCGGCCGTTCAGGGCAGCAGAAAGGCCGGAGCGACCTGGGCGGCCTGCTGCATGGCAGCGTGGTAGTAACGGGTGCCGGTAAAGGCCCTGGCGGCGTCGGCACGGAAGGCATCCATGGCGAGGCCCTTGCGTCCCAATGTTGCGCTCCACCAGCCGGAGGGATAACAGAACTGCGGGAAATACACGCTGTTCACTGCGTCGAAGCCCGCTTCCGTCATGCGGCTTTGGCATTGGCGGATGAGATTGGCGTGCAGGAGCGGCGACTCGGACTGGGCGACCAGCACGCCCCGACCGGCCAGCGCATGGTGACAGGCTGCGTAAAAGTCCGTGGCGAAAAGTCCAGCCGCCGGTCCGACCGGGTCGGTGGAGTCAATGATGATCACATCATAGCGTCCCGCTTCCGCCTCTTTGATCCAGGCAATTCCATCGGCAAAGTGGAAACGGGCTCGAGGATCCTGGTTGTTTTCACAGAGTTCCGGAAAAAAACGCTCGGCGACGCGGGTAACCCGCTCATCCAGTTCCACCTGCACGGCTTCCTCCACTTCCTGATGGCGCAGCACCTCGCGCAGGGTGCCACAGTCACCGCCGCCGATGATCAGCACCCGTTTCGGTGCCGGGTGGGTAAAGAGGGCCGGATGGCTCATCATTTCGTGATAAAGGAAATTGTCGCGGTCAGTGACCATGACCAGACCGTCCAGGGTCATGAGGGTGCCGAACTGTTCGGTCTCGAAGATTTCTATATTTTGATAAGGACTTTGCTCACGATGCAGCACTTCGCGGATTTTCAGGCTCAATGCCGCGCCGTGCTCTTCATAGCGCTCGGTATACCACAGTTCTGTGCTCATAACCGCCTCTCTCAACGGGGATGGTGGGGTGCCCGCAGGGATTTTGCGGAAGATACGGGCAAAAGAAAAGGGTGGACCGCTGATTCCGGTCCACCCGTTACCGCTGTGAGTCATCTCAAGCGCAGAGAGCCGGCTTGACGCGCAACTCATGGGCAGGAACGCCCATCATGTCCACTTGCCCGCGCTTCATCTCCATGGTGGAGACTTGCCCGGCGCCAAAGGCTTCCTTGAGATAATTCAAGGCATCCTCGGGCTGGATGATATCGCCGCAGGTGAAAATATCCACCGCTGCGTAACCATATTCCGGCCAG
>DAIEIW010000195.1:0-3335 GCA_027351205.1 Acidithiobacillus sp. | reverse complement strand
CGGGCCATTTCTTCGTCACTGATGTCGTAGTTGGCATAGACGTTCTGCACGTCATCGTTTTCTTCGAGGAAATCGATGAGCCGCAGCAGTTTCTCCGCCTCCTCACCGCTGACCTCGATCGTATTCTCCGGGATCATCGTCATTTCACTTTCTTCCGGCTTGAGCCCGGCCGCTTCCAGGGCCAGAACCACGCTGTGAAGATCCGATGGGGCCGTATAAACGGCGATTCGCTCGCCTTCGTTGACGACATCTTCCGCACCCGCTTCCAAGGCCGCTTCGAGAATCCGGTCCTCATCGGCATCCGCCGGGAAAACAATCAGACCAAGCTTTTTGAACTGATAGGCCACCGAGCCCGCGGTACCCATATTGCCGCCGCGCTTGGAAAATATGTGGCGCACTTCGGCGACGGTACGCACCTTGTTGTCGGTCATGGTCTCGATCAGGATAGCGACACCGCCGGGGCCATAGCCCTCATAGGTGACTTCTTCATAGTCCACGCCTTCCAGTTCGCCGGTGCCGCGCTTGATCGCCCGCTCGATGGTGTCTTTGGTCATGTTGGCCCCATAGGCCTTGTACAGGGCAAGACGCAAGCGGGAGTTGCTGGCCGGATCGCCGCCGCCCGCCCGAGCCGCCACCGTGATTTCGCGGATGAGGCGGGTGAAAATCTTGCCGCGCTTGGCGTCCTTCAGCGCCTTCTTGAACTTGATGGTGGACCACTTACTATGCCCCGACATGACGTACTCCCTGTTCTATCACTGGATTATTCTGCCAAAAATAAATATCGCCCATGGTACCGCAAAGGCGGGGATGCCGTCATGCGAGGGTGGCGATGGCGCTCATGGTGGCGCCGAGCACCTCGGCGGCGAGGGCGTCCGGATGAAAATGCAGAGGCACCCCGTAACGCAGCAAAGGCCGCTGGCGGTGTACCCAGGTGCTGAAGTCCGAGCGGCCTTGTCGCGCGCCACTGATATGGGCGGGCACCACCGGCGCGGCGCTTTCCCGCACCAGCCAGGCAAGGCCTTTCTGGGTTTCCTCGCGGTTGATCCCGCCCTCGGGAAATATGCCGAGCACCCGTCCGTCTTCCAGCATCCGTCGCGCCTGCAGGAGGGCACGGACATCTCGACGATCGCGGCGTACGGGGATGCTGTAGGTCTGCTCCAGCAGGCGACGCATCCAGGCGTTGTCGTAATATTCCTGCGCGACCAGAAAGGAAATGATCCGCTGATTGCTGGCCACCAGGAATAAAGGATCGAGCACGGAAATATGGTTGCAGGCGAGGATGGCCGGCCCGGTCTCGGGAACGCTGCTGCGCTCCCAGCGGCCTCCCTGATAAAAGCGGGTGTAGCCGTAAAGCAGGGCATGTAGGCCACGCTGGGTAAAAGACCACTCCGCCGCCAGATCGGCCGCCACAGACGGTTGCCCCATGGTGTCCGTCAGGAAACCGCCAGCATGCGTTCCAGCGCCAGCCGGGCCTGGGCGGCAGTCTCCGGGTCCACCTGGATGCGGTTGACCACCTGGCCCGCGAGGAGACTCTCCAGCGAGCACGCCAGGTGTTCCGGGTCGATGCGGAACATGGTGGAGCACATGCAGACCATGGGCGACATGAACTCCACGGTCTTGTCCTCGGCGCGCACCTCGCCGGCCAGGCGGGTGACCAGGTTGATTTCCGTGCCCACCAGCCACGCACTGCCGGGTGGCGAGGCCTTGACCGTGCGCAGGATGAAATCCGTGGAACCGACGGCATCGGACATCCGGCAGACTTCAAAAGACGCCTCCGGATGGGCGATCACCTGCCCCTGGGGATGCTCGCGGCGCCAGCGTTCGATGTGGGCCGGCTGAAACATCTGGTGGACCGAGCAATGCCCCTTCCAGAGCAGGATTCTGGCACGGCGGATTTCTTCCGGCGTGAGGCCGCCGAGCGGCAGGCTGGGGTCCCAAACCGGCATATCGCGCAGGGGAATACCCAGTTGGTACCCGGTCCAGCGTCCCAGATGCTGATCCGGGAAAAACAGGGCCTTGGGGCGTTGCCCGAAGGCCCAGTCGAGCACCTTGCGGGCATTGGAGGAGGTGCAGACGGCACCGCCGTGGACACCGCAGAAGGCCTTGAGCGCGGCCGAAGAGTTCACGTAAGTGACCGGCGTCACCTCCTGCTCCACATCGATCACCGTCGCCAGTTCCTCCCAGGCACGCTGCACCTGGGGCATATCGGCCATATCGGCCATGGAGCAGCCAGCATTGAGGTCCGGCAGAATGCTCGCCTGTTCCGGGCGGCTGAGGATATCGGCCACTTCGGCCATGAAATGAACGCCGCAGAAGATGATGAACTCGGCCTCCTGCTCGGCGGCAGCACGGGAGAGCTGCAGGGAGTCGCCATGAAAGTCGGCGTGGCGATAGACTTCTTCGCGCTGATAGTGGTGGCCGAGAATGACCGCACGCCTGCCCAGCGCCGCCTTGGCCCGCCGGATTCGCGCATCCAGCTCCGCCGCGTCACTGCTCCGCAGCCCCTGAATCCTCACCGTTTCCACACCCATAACCGACCCTCTCAGGCGCTATTGCGCGTGCAAAATTCCGTTCACGTTACGAAGCCGTCCGCCGGCCGTCAAGCGCCCGCCCTTTCAGGGATTTGGAACGCTGGCCCCGACGCCGGGACGCAGGCGGATGCCGAGTTCCTGAAGCTGTTTGTCGGCCACGGTGCCGGGGGCTTCGGTAAGCAGGCAACCGGCCTTCTGCGTCTTGGGAAAGGCGATCACGTCACGGATGGTTTCGGCACCGCACAGGAGCATCACCAGTCGATCCAGCCCGAAAGCCAGGCCGCCATGGGGCGGGGCCCCATAATGCAGGGCGTCGAGGAGGAAACCGAATTTGTCCCGGGCTTCTTCCGCCCCGATGCCGAGGGCGGCGAAGACCTTTTCCTGTACCGCCTCCTGATGGATGCGGATACTGCCGCCGCCGATCTCGTTGCCATTGAGCACCAGATCGTAGGCCCGCGCCAGGGCATTGCCGGGGTCCTGACCGAGGGTTTCCAGGTGTTCCGTCTGCGGCGCGGTAAAGGGATGATGGGTGGAAGTCCAGCGATCCTCCTTGTCGTCATAGTCGAACATGGGGAAGTCGGTGATCCAGACCGGACACCATTCGCCCTCCAGCAAACCCAGATCAGCGGCCACACGGTTACGCAGGTTGCCGAGGGCTTCGTTGACGATTTTGGCCGTATCGGCGCCGAAAAAGAGGATGTCGCCCGCCGCCGCGCCGCACCGCCGGAGAATTTCTTGCAAAACATTTTCCGGCAGGAACTTGACGATGGGGGATTGCAGACCTTCGTTACCCTGATCCAGGGC
>DAIEIW010000178.1:0-6585 GCA_027351205.1 Acidithiobacillus sp. | reverse complement strand
AGCATCTGTAAGGAGGTGTGCTTTGAAAGAAGCGCTGTCAGAACCCAGTCGCGGGGGCATCAAAGCCCTAACAGAGCACCCCTTTCGGTATAATAATATCACGGCATATTTTTATATCAATAGGCGGCGCAGCTTTTGGTTGGTTGCGCGATTTGGGCGTTATGTTCAGTTTCCGGGGGGCTTTTGAACGGATGCGGGTGAATGATCGTGTTTTTTGTGCCTACACTTTGGCGGTTTCGTTGCTTCAAAAAGTGAGTCCGTCCATGCAGCACATCCGCGAAGAGAGGTTTCGGATACTGGTCAATGCCGGGTCCGTCCGCAAAGTAACCATTCATCTGGCACCGTGGAACGGCAGTGACCGCTGGGCCGTGGTGCCCAAGCCGGGTATGGATGAGGCCGTCATCAAATCGGCCCGCGAGGACGTGCGCACCTTGGCGAGCCTCGACAGCCTGGCGCGCTGGCTCAAGACTCAGGGCTGCGGGGTGGCGGAGCTGCGGGTGGTGTGAGGCGGTTTTTTTATGGGGGAAGCATGAGATCGTCGCGCTCCATCGACAGTCGATGGGTTTCGCGTTAGGTTATCGAATGGTAGTACTTGGTGATAACGAGGCAAACCCATGGCAACGTCGATCAAACTCGATGAGGCATTAAAAATCCGGGTGCAGCACCTGGCCCACCGGCAACAGCGCTCCGCCCACTGGGTCATGCGCGAGGCCATCCGTCAGTATGTGGACCACGCAGAAGTCCGTGAGGCGTTCAAACAGGAAGCCATGGCTTCCTGGAAGCATTATCAGGAAACCGGTCTGCACCTGACCGGACCGGAAGTCAGGGACTGGTTGCAGACCTGGGGAACCGAACAGGAAACGGCGCTGCCTCGGTGCCACGAGTAATCATTACCGCCACCGCAGGACAAGGCTTAGAACGTTGTCGTCGCTTTCTGCTCGAACAACAGCCCCGGATTAGTGATCGGGCGAGTCAGGCTATTGACCGGCAGTTCTTGCTGCTGGAGACCCTGCCGGAGATTGGGCGGCCCCTCCCCGATGTGCCGGAGTTACGTGAACTGGTGATCCGCTTTGGTGATTCAGGTTATGTCGCCCTGTACCACTATGATCGCGCCCGCGATGCGGTCATAGTGTTGGCCTTTAGGCATCAGAAGGAAGCGGGGTACCTGGACGAGTCCCGATAGTCTGGCCCGATGGTGCAGGGTTGCGGGTGGTGTGCGCCGCACTAAACTGGATACGGCATCAGGGGCATGTCGGGTTGAGCACCCACCTGTAGGGCCAGCGGCGTTGTGTGTATGCCCCCGGTGATGGGCACGATAGGCGACTGATGCCTGTTCGTCCCTAATCCCGCATCGCATTGTCGCTGAGTATGGTGGTTATAGCTTCTGCGGTGGTTTCCATGTCGCGTTTGGGTTCTGTCTTTTTACAGCTTGCTTCGCGTTCTGCCAGCAGCGCATCTCCGGCATTTTTCCAGTTCTTCAAAGTATGCTGATCCGCCGGATTCTGGGCGATCTGAGAGATCATGACGAGGGCACCCAGCAAGGTGCCTTTATCCAACTCCAGCAGTCCGGCCATTTCCGCTAGGCCACCCACCATAAACAGGGCATGGTTGCGGGCCTTGCGGGCGGCGACCTTTTCCTTTCGATCCTGATCCCGACGGATTTTGTCGAGTGCTGACTTAGCGGTTTTCGCCTTTGCCAGACTCTCCTCATACTGCTTTTGCAGACGTTTTGCCTTGGATAGCATGCCTATGCTCCTCTTGCGATAACCTGAACTTCAGACCAGACTAACGATCTATAGTCATGAGTGCAATGCTGTTTCCTGCTGCACCGATAGGTAAAGCAGGCGCGCTTTAATGTTTCTCTACGAGAAACGCGCGCCATTGCATGGATCAGCCATTGCATGGAGCCGTGGCAGGAAGCCTGCCAAATAAAGATGGAAAGGATCGCATGGCGGAATACCACCTACACGCAAAGACCCACAGTCGCGGCGCCGGAAAAGGCGCGGGCGGACATGCGCGGTACATACTGCGCCAAGGTCCGTACTCCAAGCGCACGGTCGAGGTGATGGATGGCGCGACGGTGCAGCGTGTCGAGGTGAGTCGAGTCGATGAGGTGGTTTTCGAGAAATCGGCGCACCTGCCCGCCTGGGCGGAGGATGATCCTCTGGCCTACTGGGATGCCGCCGATGCCTACGAGCGTGCGAACGGAACGGTCTACCGGGAAATCGAGTTTGCCTTGCCCGCCGAGCTGCCCGAGCCGGACAATCTCGCCCTGGCGCAGGCCTTCGCGGAGGCCATGGCCCGGGTGGAAGGCGGGGCGACGCCCTACACCCTGGCGATCCACAAGTCGGAGAAAGACCCAGCCCTTTTGCACTGCCACCTGATGCTTTCGGACAAGGTGGACGACGGCCACGATCGGAGTCCGGAGTTGTGGTTTCGGCGGGCCGCCAACCGGGGGAAAGACCCGGCCACCGGGGGAGCGCCCAAGACGCAAGCCCGCATCGCCAAGGACTGGCTGGGTGAGTCCGTTCGTCCTTTATGGGCCGATCTTGCCAATCGGGCGTTGGAGCGGGCGGGTATCGCGGCCCGCATCGACCATCGCAGTCTGGATGCCCAGCGGCGGGAGCAGGAGCTTCTGGCGGAGCAAGCGCGGGAGAAAGGGGACGAGCTGGCCGCGGCCCGACACCACAAGGCCGCCGCCGCCCTTGATCGCCCCCCGCAGCCCAAGAAAGGCCGCGTCCTGGAGCACGGCGGGCCGGAGCGGGCCTCCGGCCAGGCGCAGGCCTGGGAGCGGCACCTGGCCGCGCTGGCCGAGCGCCAGGCCGCTCTGGAGGCCATCGAGACCGCCGAGCGGGAATCCGAGCGGTTACGGGCTGAACTGGAGCAGGCGCAGGAGCGCCGGCAAACCGTGCAGGAGCGCTGGACGGAGCGGCAGAGGGAGCGGGCCGAGCGCGAGATCCGGCGGCGGAAGCTGCGGGATCTCGTGGACTTGCTACGGACCGATCAGGAGGCGAATGCGAATCTCCGTGCGGCCTATGCGGCGGCGGGGTACCGGTTGGAAGAGCGGGACGGCAAACGTGTCTGGGTCTATCCTCATGGCGATCTGCGCGCGGAGCGTGACGCGGTTGTTACGGCCCGGAAGGCGTGGAATGGTCGCAAGCAGGAGCGGGTCCTGGATGCGTCGGCGCGGGAAGAGCGGCGCAACGGGATGCGGGCGGCGGAGCCTGAGTCAGGCAGTCCGGCCCGTCCGGCCTGGGCGGTATACCGGGAGCGGGTACTGACCGAAGCCTATGGGCAGGAAGTGGGTTTGGCGCTGGGGAAATGGGTGCGTGTTGATCTGGATCGTAGCGCCAGGAGCTTGCATATCCACAATAAAGCGATGGACCTCACCGACTATGGGGATCGGATAGTGGCTGGTTTGGGTGGCACCGACCGGGAGATCGAGGCCATGCTCCAGATAGCGGGTGCCAAGGGCTGGAAGGCGCTGACGTTGACGGGTAGCGAGGACTTTCGGATGCGAGCGGGCGCTGCGGCCTTGGCGGCAGGCTTCGATCTGACGGATGGTGATCTGGCCGCCCGGATTGCGGCACAGCAGAAGGCGGAAGCCGACCTGGAGAAGAAGGCGCGGGCGGCCATTGAGGCGGAGCGGGTAGCGCGGGAGCGGGAGCAAGAGCGCATTCGTCACGAAGCAAAGCAGGCCAGCGATGCGCGCCTGACGAACTGGCGCGAGACCGGCTATCTCATCGACGCCGACGCGAAGGAACGGGGGCATATCCCGTGGGGAGAGTGGCGCGAAAAGACCATGACCGAACGGTACGGGCCGAAGATGGCCGCGCGGGCGGAGGCGGAGGCTTGGTATACGCGCATGCGGGCGGATCTGGGTGGACTCGATATCAGCCGCAACGGCCAGGAGGTCGTCGATGCCGGTGCCGCCATGCAGGTCTGTTCTACCGGCTCGATGCCGATGGCTGTGGAACTGGTGCGAGCAAAAGGTTGGCGGCGGTTAGTCATCGGCGGGCCGGACCCGTTTCAGGAGCGGGTGGCGCGGGCATTGGTCGAGGCCGGTATCCCGATCAGCAACGCGGCGTTGGAGCAGGGGGCAAGGGAAGCCATCGAGCGGGAGCGGCGGGGCAGAGCGGAGGGCGTGCAGCGGCACGAGATCACGCTGCCGAACGAGGCAGCGGATGCGGCGCGGGCGCGGAGCCAGGGCCAGGCAAAGAAAAAAACGCGCGGCCCCGATCTGGAATGGTGAGATTTTGTGACCGCGAGTCTCAAAAGCCGTGCTAGTTGCCCATGTCAAAACGAGAGCGGTTTATGAGAACGCGGAAGCCAGCAAATGCGGACTGCCGGTTCTCACAACGCTGGGCCTCTCAAAAACGGCCGGTTGCGAGAGGGGCGAAGCAGGGGTTTGCTGGACGTTGAAAACCGGACGGGTTGATGGACAGAATCAGGGCTGGGAATGGCCCCAAAAGTGTCCAGGAACGAGGTGTTCAGAAAACCTTGGTTTTTGTGTACTCGGCGTGCTTGTCCTGTCCATTCCTAGTCGAAAGGGAGCCCCGCCGCGGCAGTGCGGAACACCGCGCGGCCGCGCTTCCTAACTAGCAGCTACTTCGCTTTCTGAGACGGTATCGCATCTACTTGACAGTGACAAACAAGAGGTTCACTATGTGCAAATAGTGGTCTATTAAGGATTGTTAGAATGGCAACATCATCAAAAAAAGCAGCAGATCTGCTTCGTGAATTGCTAAACAAGAGCTCTCGGGATGTCGTTACGTTGAAGTGGGACGAGTTTTACGAGGCCATCGAGCGTGAACGCTTGAGCGAAGGATTCATGAATGATCTCGTTCAGAAGGGCAAGGAAGCTAGTCTCCACATATCATTTGGCAATGCTACTGTCTTGGTCGCCAAAGACTACAATTTTAACCCTAGATAAATTGAGGTATATATGGACACGTGGTGCAGGCCTGTGCGAACCAAAAGTGGTCTAACCGTGTACGGAGGAGCGGCTAGAAATGTCCGTATCTCCGCGAGCGGTGGGATGGATAAAATCATTATGAAGGCAGCCATTCGAGCAGCCGAAGATGTTTTGCAAATGGCTGATGACGCAATTCGTAAAAATCTGCGAATACGGCGCGTTAAGTAGAAAAGTGAGGCGGAATTCGTAATTCTGCATCACTTCTGTTAGTTGAGATAAAATTCTGCAAAAATAAGCAAAATCAATCTAGTGAGATTATGGAAGGTAATTATTGTGATAAACAATTATCGAAAAGTATTGATATCGATATTTTTTATAGTCTCTTTTCCCGGAATCGCGTATAGCAGCTTTTTGTTTCCTGGAGGAGCGGTGATCTCTGCAGCAATTCAGGGTAAAAACAGCTTTACCGTGCCTGACAGTGCCATGTTGCCGACACTAAGAAAGCATCAGATGATATATTTTTTGCCAGGCAAGATAAAGCAAGGAGACGTTGTTTTGTATAAAGAAGGCAGACAAATTTATTCTGGAAGAGTAATTGGTGTTCCTAGAGATGTTGTTAAGGTTGTCGGTAATAACCTGTATCTTAATGAAAACCTTGTCAAAACGAAATATATTGGAAAATATATTTATCATGCTCATTATAAAGGCAATAATCTTTCAATTCCAACAAATGAGTATTCCCAAATTTTTGGAGGTTTGAAGTTTAATATAATCGAATTTGATACGCCAGAATCGCGCATGAGTTTTGGGCCAACTGTGGTTTCAAAAAAACATTATTATATAATGTCAGATAACAGAGATGATTCTAATGATAGTAGATTAAAGGGGTTAGTAGGAGTCAGAAATATTCTTGGCGTTGTTCATCCTGTTATAATTAGTTCAAAAGATCTATGGCATCTTTATAGATATAATGAAGTCATGTTCGAGAAAAACATGGTCGGAAAATATATTTACATCTATGGTTCTATTGGCGCTATAAAGGTTTATCATCATAACCATTCAGAGGTAACCTTTAAAAGTGATGGAATTGATAACGGCGTAGACTGTATAATGAGAAATGCTTCCTCAGCATACGGTTTGGGGCGTGATCAGAAGGTTCTTGTTGGTGGAAGAATATTTAACATGAAAGGGTTCCATCTTAATAAAATTGGACTGTCTAGCTGTGAGGTAAAAAAGATACTGCATTAAATTGGTTGTCACAGACCATCGTAAATTTTGATCTTATAGCGATCTGTGAATTTTTTCATCTATGCCTGCAGAGTAGGTTTTCTGGATACTTCCGGGGCCAGACCAGCCCCGGAAAGCGTGATCATCCTGTCTACCCTTTAGCGTCCTGAAATCCGCATCAGACCTTTGTATCATTCTGTCTCGTGGCCGCTAGGCGGGCCGGGGCGGATGGCCTGATTTTTCTGGGTTCTTCATCTATCCGTGAGGGGCCTTTTTGCGACATTACGATGAGGCTACTCATTTTTGGTTGAAACCGGGAACTCACGGCGGGCATGCACCACGTTCACAATCTCAATGCTGGCGGTGGCAACACGATAGAAAACGACATAGTTCGGATGGGCAACAATCTCGCGTAGGCCGGGAATTCGCTCGCTCTGACGATA
>DAIEIW010000174.1:0-9171 GCA_027351205.1 Acidithiobacillus sp. | reverse complement strand
GCGGCAATGTCTCCCAGATGCACTATGCGCGGCGCGGTATCATCACCCCCGAGATGGAGTTCGTCGCCATTCGCGAAAACCAGGGTTTGGAGCACCTGCGTGCCAGCCATCCGGCGCTGTTCCGCGCCCATCGCGGCGAGTCCTTCGGCGCGCAGATCCCCGACACCATTACCCCGGAATTTGTGCGCGATGAGATCGCACGAGGCCGAGCCATCATTCCCGCCAATATCAATCACCCCGAACTGGAGCCGATGATTATCGGCCGCAATTTCCTGGTGAAGATCAACGCCAATATCGGCAACTCCGCGGTCAGCTCGTCCATTGCCGAAGAAGTGGAAAAAATGGTCTGGTCGATCCGCTGGGGCGCCGATACGGTCATGGATTTATCCACCGGCAGGCACATTCACGAAACCCGCGAATGGATTATCCGTAATAGTCCGGTACCCATTGGTACCGTGCCGATTTATCAGGCCCTGGAGAAGGTCGATGGTAAGGCCGAAGACCTCACCTGGGACTTGTTCCGGGATACGCTTGTGGAGCAGGCGGAGCAGGGTGTCGATTACTTCACCATCCACGCCGGGGTCCTGCTGCGTTATGTCCCGCTGACGGCGAATCGTCTTACCGGCATCGTGTCGCGCGGTGGTTCCATCATGGCCAAATGGTGTCTCGCCCACCACCAGGAGAGCTTCCTCTATACCCATTTCGAAGAAATCTGCGAGATCATGAAGACTTATGACGTGAGCTTTTCCCTCGGTGATGGGTTACGTCCCGGCTCGCTGGCCGACGCCAATGACGAGGCGCAGTTCGCCGAATTGCATACCCTGGGTGAACTCACCCGGATTGCCTGGAAGCACGATGTGCAGGTCATGATCGAAGGCCCTGGCCACGTGCCCATGCAACTCATCAAGGCCAATATGGAGGAGGAGCTACAGCACTGTTTCGAGGCCCCGTTCTACACCCTGGGACCGTTGACCACGGACATTGCACCCGGCTACGACCATATCACCAGCGCCATTGGCGCCGCGCAGATCGGTTGGTATGGCACCGCCATGCTCTGCTACGTCACGCCCAAGGAGCATCTCGGCCTGCCGGACAAAAATGATGTGCGGGAAGGGGCCATCACTTACAAGATAGCCGCCCATGCCGCCGATCTGGCCAAGGGGCATCCCGGCGCGCAAGTGCGGGATAATGCCCTGTCCAAGGCGCGTTTTGAATTCCGCTGGGAAGACCAGTTTCACCTCGGACTGGACCCCGAAAAGGCGCGGGAATATCACGACGAGACCTTACCCCAGGAAGGCGCCAAGGCGGCGCACTTCTGTTCCATGTGCGGTCCCCATTTCTGCTCCATGAAAATCTCCCAGGATTTACAGGAATACGCGCAATCCAAGGGTGAAGACATCGAGACGGCCCGACTGGAAGGTCTGCAGGAAAAGGCAGAGGATTTCCGGCGGCTGGGGAAGAATATCTACCTCAGATAACCGCGTCGGAATCAAGGGTTGTCAGCCAAATATTCCCCATACCCCCGCCAGGATGGCGGGGATGGCCAGCGCCAGATTGATACTGGAAATCAGCCTGATCTGCCCGGCGGCCCGGGCGGCCAAAGGCCAGTCGGCAGCGGCAATGGCCCGCCCCATGCGCAGGAATGGCACGAAGAAAACAAGCAGGGCCAGCATCACCATCAGGGTGCCGAGTGTCACCATGACCCGCATCGCTATATTGAGCGCGGGAAATCCGCCGTATACGTACACCATCCAGTAGCCGGTAATCACCAGTGCTGCGCCAGCCACCCATACCCAGGCAAAGAAGGGGCGAAAAATCCGGTAGAGTAATTTGCTGCGTTCTGCCTCGCTGGCTATGCTACGGCGCAGAACCGGAACGATAAAAATATCGAGCAGAAAAATTCCGCCGATCCAGGAAACCACTGCGGCGATATGGAAAAACTGCAATACCGTAAGTACGTTCATTCATTCACCCAAGTAATATGCGGCCCAAATACTTCGCCAGGGATAATACCGTCAGCGTCGGGGGTAAACCCCAGGGTTCGGGGATCACCGACGCGTCACAGACATGGAGATTGGGGGCACAACAGGATAGCCGCTCATCCAGCAGTTCGCCCAGACGCACGCTGCCGCCGGGGTGCGCGGCCAGCCAGGGCGAGAAGAATATCCGTCTACCGCCCGCCGCCCGGAGGATGTCGGTAGCCCGTCCCATGCCGTTGCGCATGCGATTTTTTTCGGCTGCGGAAAAGTGTCGCCAGACACGCCCGTTAGCGTTAATTTCACCGCTGATTTCATCGCGGATTTTCACCATGATCGTCATACTATGCCGGTAATGCGCAAGCATGTCGACTCTGCCGGCTGCCCACGCAAAAGCGCGATAAAAATTGGGCGGAACAGTCATGTCCGTCAGCATGTAACCTGCTTCCCGATCTACAAATCCCGCTGTCATGGGCAGTGCTGTCTCCTGGTGCCCATCTTCCCGGCTTATTGCCACGCCAACGCGCAAAGGATCGCAAAAAAATCCCCGCCCCGCCTCACGGATCCCACTGCGCTGTAAAATTACGGGGCTTGCCACACCACCCGATGACAGAATGACCGTCCCCCCCTTGAACCGGCGTAACTGCCCGTCCTGGAGGGCCTCCACACCCACCGCACGCCCATTCTGAAAAAGCACCCTGTTCACCTGGATGCCGGTTTCCAGTTTGGCGCCCAGTTGCATTGCCTGCGCCAGCAGCAACGCCGCAGACCAGAAAGCTGCCGGTGGGCAGCCCCCATGGCCGCAGAGTTCCTGATAAATCATTTTCGGCAACTTCTGCCAGGGCAGCCCCAAAGAGCGCGCCGCGTCGGTGATGCGTTGCGCGGCGGGACTCAGAAGTGACGCCTCCAGGGGTTGGTGCGGTAGTTCTGCAAGAACAGCCGCCAAATCCTGCGCCATTTCCACGCCATAGCGGGAAAACATCTCCAGGGGAGGAGATACGGCCGTGTGGTAGAAAACTGTGGAACCACCTCCAACCCGCATGCCACGGAGTAGGGCAACCCGCGGCGCCACATATAATGCCTCCTTGCGGCGCCAGAGCTTCCATAAATTCGGCGCTGACGCCGGGGTTTCTCCGCCCCGTTCCAGAATCCGCACGCTAGCCCCGGCGCGCGCCAGGTCTCTGGCCAGCATGGCGCCGGCTGGTCCAGAACCGGCAATGATCACATCAGGCGCGGACATTTTGGTGTGTATTCTCCGAAGATGGACCGTTATCCCCAGCGTGACAGCCAGGCGATGAGCAGCCGCGTCCAGCGTCCGTAAGGGGGGCGAACCCATTCGCAGGCGCTCAGACGGTTCTGTCTGAAGACGCCCTGGTAGTGCGAGAGGCGTTGAAACCCATAAATACCGCGATACTGACCTATGCCGCTCAGGCCGACGCCGCCGAAAGGAATACCCGGTTGTGCGACATGGAAAATGGTGTCGTTGATGGTGATGCCTCCCGCGGCAATTCCCTTACAGTGCCGCAGGGCGCGCCGCTGATCCCGGTCGAAATAATACAGCGCCAAAGGGGCAGGGTGGTCGCGCACGTAGGCCAGTGCCTCCCCGATGTCGTCGTAGGTCAGAACTACCAGGATTGGCCCGAAGGTTTCTTCTTCCAGGATTTTCATGCCGGGCCGTGTATTCCAGAGCAGGGTGGGCGGGAATGGCCGCTGCGTGCTATCGGTCCATGCTGGTGCTGGCGAAGACTGCCATAGTAACGCTCCTTTCCCCCGGGCATCCTGCAGCAGGCCATCCAGACGTTCCCACAGCAGCGCATTGGGGATGCTGGTGTAGTCCGGGTTGTCTGCCCAGTGGGGATAGAGCGATAAAGCGGCTGACTTCGCCAGCGCGATAAAATCGTCGCGCTGATCCGCCGCCACCAGACAATAATCGGGGGCGATGCAGGTTTGCCCGGCATTCACGAGTTTGCCCGCCATGATGGATCGGGCCGCGGTGGACAGGGGATAATCACGCTGGATAATGGCCGGACTCTTGCCACTCATGGACAGTGTTACCGGCACCAGATTCCGCGCAGCCGCGCGAGCGATTACCCGTCCGGTACGGGTGGCTCCCGAAAAAATCAGATGGTCGAAAGGCAGCCCCGGAAACGCGTGATCCACACCAGGTGATCCCTGGACCAGCGCGATGGTATCCTCAGGTGCCACATCACGCAGATATTGTGCCAATAACGTCATGCTCTGAGGCGTCAGGCGCGGCGCCTTGATCATCACCCGATTCCCGGCGGCGATGGCGGAGATCAATGGCAGCAGGGTCAGAAGCAACGGATAGTTCCATGCGCCGATAATGCCCACCACACCCACGGGTTGCGGAGTGATCTGACTGCGGGCCGGAAGGAAGGGCCAGCGGGTATGCACGGCGCGCGGTCGCATCCAGTTCCTGAGATGGCTGAGCACATAGGCGATCTCCGCCTGCAGGGGATAAATTTCATAGATTTCAGTTTCGCGGAGGTGGCGCCTGCCGAAATCTTGGGCGATTGCTTCGCTTAGTGCCGTACCGTGTTGCAGCAACATCCGCGCAACGGCACGCAGCAGCATCTTACGTTGCCTGTAGTCGAGGGGGCCGTTTTCCCGGAGCGCAGATTTTTGCGCCGCCAGCAATTCGTCCACAGTACGCAATAGAATTCCTTATGAATAAAAAGGGGCCCGAAGGCCCCGGTGACGGTACTGCGTTTAGCCGAACCGTTTTCTGGTGTAAAGGTAAGCAAAACCTGCCAGACTAAAGTAAATGAACGGTATGAAAAAGATAAAATCTTCCAGATCGACATAATGCATAGACAGCTCCTTGTTTCCTAATGAGTGGAACCCTGCTTTCGCTGCTGATCTTCATCCTGTCTGTCAAACATGATAGCACCTGCAGCAGAGATAAGGACAATCATGGTGGTACCCACCAGCCAGGCAAAGTACCAGGGGCCGTAGTCGCCGGTAATCACCGCCAGAAAAAGGGACAACACCATGACCGCCGCCAACCCGATAAATGTGAGCAAATTTTTCATATCCGCCTCCTCTTAATAAGCGTGGTCGTCTTGCGTGTCGGGTGCCGCCACCTTGCCGCGCATCACTCGGAAACACCAAGTGGTGTAACTGATGATGATGGGCAGGAAAAGCAGGCCAAAGATGGTCATCCAGACCAGATTGTACTCACTGCCCGTGCTGTTCCAGACCGTGAGGCTCTGGTCCGGGTTGTCCGTGGAAGGCATCAGGAAGGGGAACATGGAAGTGCCCACCGCACCGATCACGCCGATCCATGCCACTGCACCCATCCACCAGCCGAGAATGGGCTTGTTGGCGCGCAGTGCGAGCACGCCCAGGACCATGCCAGCCAGACCCAGCAGGGGCACCAGCCAGAGAATGGGGTGGGCGGAATAGTTAGCCATCCACGCCCCGTTCGCGAGTGTGACCGTCTGGCCGCTGACCGGATTCGCGGGCATGCCCGGATCGCCACTGACCAGTTGGAAACCCTTCATGCCGGACACCATGAAGCCACCGATAACGAAGATCACCAGCGCCACAATGCCGCCGACGCTGGCGTAATTCCGTGCCCGGTCATACAGCGCACCGCTACCGCGTATCATGAGCATGGTGCCGCCCTGATAGATGGCTAGGCTCAGCGACAGCACGCCGCAGAGAACCGCAAAAGGATTCAGCAGATACCAGATGAAAGATTCGGTCTGGTAATACTGGCCGTCCCAGCCGAAGTGAAAGCCGACGCCCTCCAGAATATTCCCCATGGCAGCCCCGTAAACAATCATGGGCAGCGCACCGGAAATGAGAAAGACCCAGTCCCAGGAATCGCGCCAGCGATGACTGGGCACCTTGGAACGGTATTCAAAGGCGACAGGGCGCATGATCATGCTGAATAGCAGGAGAATCATGACGATGTAGAAGACCGAAAAAGACGTCGCATAGAGGCTTGGAAAGGCCGCGAAAATCGCGCCACCGCCAAGAATGAACCACACCTGGTTACCGTCCCAGTGCGGGCCAACAATATTCAGCGCTTCGCGGCGTTCGCCGTCGGTTTTGCCGACAAAGCGCATCAGAGAGCCAACGCCCATATCCATACCGACCATGATAGCGAGGCCCATCAACAGGATTCCCAGAATCAGGAACCAGAATATCTTTAAATATACGTAAGCATCCATCTTGTGCTCTCCATTCAGTCGGGGGGTAAATCAACCCCCCTTGATTCATCACGCAGGCGTTATTTGCGATCCATGCTGGGTTTGGCAAACACCGGCTGACCCGCCATGCCGCCACCCGCAGGTGCAGAACCGTGACCATGATGATCATCCTGCGGACCCAGACGGGCGTATTTGAACATCAGGTAGAGCTCCGCTGCGATGAAAGAGCTGTACAGCAGGGTAAACCCGATAAGCGAGAACACCATGTAGCCGACGCTGTGGGTGGAAGCGGAGACGAAGGTAGGCAGCCAGCCGAATACCGTCCACGGCTGACGACCATTTTCGGCGGTGATCCAACCGAACTCACAAGCTACCCAAGGCAAGGGAATACTCCACATCGCCAGTTTCAGCAGGGTGGGGTGTTTCTCGATTTCGTTCTTCAGGCTGAAATAGGCTGCGAAAGCGAAGAGGGCTAGCATAAAGAAGCCTACAGCGACCATCAGGCGGAAGGCCCAGAACTCTACCCAGACGTTGGGGATGGTGTCCTTCGCCGTTTTGTCCAGAACGCTGGGCAGATTGGTGGCGTCGATCTTCTTGAGGTCCTGGTCAGGCGCAAACTGCATGGCCAGGAAACCATAACCCATGTCATTTTCGTACTGCTTGAAGGTGGCCAGTGCCTGGGTATTGCTGTGATCCAGGTTGTACTCCTTCAGCGCGATCATCGCCTTGATGCCATTGGCAATCTTTGGCTTGGCTTCCTGCTCCAGCTGGATGATGCCGGGGATGACTGTCGTCTCGGAATGGGTCAGCAGCGGTGTAAGGATATACGGGATGGAAACCTCGAAGAGATTCTTCTGTTCGCTACGGCTGGGGATGGCGATGAGGTTCCAAGACGCGGACACCGTGTTGTAATCCGTGTTCCAGATGGCTTCCATGGCCGCCAGCTTGGTGGGTTGTTTCTGGCCGTCAATGTAGCCCAGGGCGTCACCCAGTGTAATTACGCCGATGCTGGAAATCACGCCGAAGAGCGTGGCGATCCGGAAGGAACGCAACGCCAAATCTTTCCGCTTGTTGGTCAGCATGTAATAAGCGCTGACGCCCATGACGAACATGGAGCCCGTTACAAAACCCGCGATGGAGGTATGGACAAACTTGGCCTGCGCATCCGGGTTGAAGATCAGGTCGATAAAACTGGAAAATTGCATCCGCATGGTATTGGGATCAAAAGTGCCGCCCCGCGGGTCCTGCATAAAACCGTTGGCAATGAGAATCCACAATGCAGAAAGGTTGGAACCGAGAGCAACCAGGTAGGTTACCACGAGGTGCGCCTTGCGGCTTATGCGCTCCCAGCCGAAGAACATCACACCGACAAAGGTGGATTCCATGAAGAAGGCCATCAGCCCCTCAATGGCCAGCGGGGTGCCGAAAATATCGCCCACGAAGTGGGAGTACATGGACCAGTTGGTCCCGAATTCAAACTCCATGGTCAGACCGGTAGCGACACCCAGGGCAAAGTTGATGCCGAAGAGTTTACCCCAGAACTGGGTCATTTCTTTATATATCTGTTTGCCGGTGATGACATACACCGTTTCCATGGTGGCCAGAATAAAGGTCATACCCAAGGTGAGTGGTACAAATAAGAAGTGGTAGAGAGCGGTCAACGCGAACTGCAGGCGCGATAGCTCCACCACCGTGGGATTGATCAACATGTCCATGAATTACCTCCTACAAAGAAGCCGGAATATTCCGACCGGGCATGTAATGGTGCACATCTTCCTCCTGTGCCCCTATTTTGTTTACATCACTTTTACGGGTTACTTCTACTGAAGACTTCTCCGGCAACAAGAGCGCACAACTGCGCAAGAACGCGCCCTTGCCCCGTTGATTGTTGAACCAGTTGTCCTTGCGGCGGAGTTCCTCGATGCTGGTGAGGCGCCGGCCTTTGCTTTCCAGACTGGGATAGATCAGGGTTTCCCCAGGGAAACTGAGCAGACTTTGGGTGATGCTGTGATACAGGGTTTGCGGATCGCTCTGGCTGGTACAGGGTGCCGCGCCGGTGGCCAGCAGGGTCATCCCGGTGAACAGACGATCTTCCCACCAATAGGTGACCGCGCAGGGGCTGAGCCCCGGCGTGTGCAGCACCCGCAGACTTTCTTCTCCGAAATAGAGGACATCACCATGCCGCAGACGCAGGTCGACGTGCTCATCGGTGACGCTCTCGTGGGCGACAATCCGGGCGCCGCTGTGTTCCTTCAATACGGTAGCCGCGGCGATATGGACGGGTTCATGGTGGGTCTGCAGTATATACCGCAGATCAAGGCCACGCTCGATCATGAACGCCTCCAGCGTGTCGACGTGTGCCGGCATGGGGTCGATGATGACGGTCTCGCGGGTAACGGGGTCGCCTAGCAGATAGCTCAGGTGGCCGCCCTTGGGGGTGCATAGTTGTCTGAAAATCATATCGCCCGTCCCTGTCGAGCATTTGGACATCAGAGTATTAGCAATCTCTGTGCCATTATTTGATAATAGTCTATTATCCCGACATCCTTTGAAAGGATAATGATAAACAGGTCGTTGTATTTTATTTATAGGGCTGTTCATGTGCCGTGCAGCCGCTGTCGTGGCCTGTGACTCAACGCAGGTGCCAAAAATGGCAGTTGCGGATTGGCAGGTGCTGTTATAATTGACATGCGCGCAGTGAGGAGTGAGGATGTGCCCGTTGCACCGATCGCGAGTCCGTGTGCGGGGCGTGTGGAGGAGGGGATATGACGGATTTGCTCAGGCAGTTGCGGGCGGAAATGACATCGTTGCTGGACTGTTTCAGCGCCCCGGCTGTGCTGCTGTGTGCAGATTACTCCGTCCTCGCCGCCAACCAAGCTTATCGGCGGGTCTTCGGCGACGGCAAGCCCCTGCAGGGGCGGCGCTGTTACGAAATCATGGAGGACGCCGGTTACGCCTGTCGTCAGGGAGGCAACCATTGCCCCCTTGACGCCTGCCAAAGCTCCGGTACCGGCCAG
>DAIEIW010000166.1:0-19855 GCA_027351205.1 Acidithiobacillus sp. | reverse complement strand
GGCCAGGCTACCATTCAGGATGTCCTCCTCGCCGAATCCACCCTGGCGCAGGCGCGCTACACCCTGATTCAGAATCTGGTTAACAGTTATGTCGCCCTGGCGCAACTCAGTCAGGCCGTCGGCATGCCTTTGGGAGAGAATACACCGTGACCCGTTCCCCTGTTGTCCTCCTGCTGACGCTGGCGACCCTCTCCCTGATGCTGAGCGGTTGCCAGACCAAGGCCAAACATGAGGCCCCGCCCCTGCAGGTCGGTCTGGTCAGCGTCAGCACTCGTCCCATGACTCATTATGAAGGATTTCTGGGTACGGTGACTCCCCTGCAGACGGCGACCATCGTGCCGCAGACTTCCGGCATCCTGCAGAGCGTGCTGTTTACCGAGGGGAGCATGGTAGACAAGGGACAAACCCTGTTTACCATCGACCCGGCACAGATGCAGGCAGCACTTGCCCAGGCCCGGGCCAAGCTGGTGGCGGATCAGGCCACTGCGCGCTATAACCGCAACATCGTGGAGCAGGACCGTCCATTGGCGGAAAAGGATTTCATCACTGCCCAAAGCTTCGATCAGGCGGTTTCCCAGGCGCAGGCGGCAACGGCGCAGGTGCAGGCGGATCAGGCCGCCCTGGAGCAGGCCCGCCTCAATCTCTCCTACACCCGAATCACCGCCCCCATCAGCGGCCGTATCGGCCTGGCCCAAGTCAAGGCAGGCAATCTGGTCATCGCCAACCAGACGCAATTGGCGATCATCAACCAGATTGCACCGATCACCGTGAATTTCAGTGTTCCCCAGAGCCTGCTCTCAGCGGCGCGGCTGGCCCAACAGCAGGCCATTCCCGTGCCGATCGAGGATGAGAAGGGTGCTACGGCGCTCGCTCAGGGCAAGCTCACCTTTATCGACAACAGCGTGAGCGCGGGAACCGCCACCATCAGCCTGCAGGCCACCGTACCCAACGCCAACCTCCGCCTCTGGCCGGGACAGTACGTGCAGGTGCAGATGCCGGTCCAGCAGTTGGCGCAGGCCACCGTGCTGCCGGTGGGCGCCATACAGCAGGGCAGTACCGGGCCCTTTGTCTACACGGTGAAAGATGGCACGGCCGTGGATAAGCCGGTGCAAGTGCTCTGGGAGTCGGGCACGGATGCGGTGGTGCAGGGGGTAGACGCGGGTATCCGGGTTATCTATCCCCTTCCTGCGCGGCTCTATCCAGGGGTTAGGGTGGCGCTGAGCGGTGCGGGCGGGCCTGCCGTCCACCCCGCAGGGACGCCAGGGAAAAGACCATGAATTTCTCCGCCCTGTTCATTCGCCGCCCGGTGATGACGGTCATACTGGTCCTCGGGCTGGTGCTCTATGGCGTTTTTGCCTTCACGAATATGCCGGTGGCCCTGCTGCCCAGCGTGGACTTTCCGACGGTCCTGGTCGCGGCGAGTCTGCCGGGAGCAAGCCCGCAGACCATGGCCAGCGCCGTGGCGACACCACTGGAAAAGCAGTTTTCCTCCATTCCCGGCCTTTCCTCCATGAGCTCGGTGAACAATCAGGGCTCGACGCGGGTCATCCTGCAGTTTGACCTCAGCCAGAATATCGATGTCGCCACCCAGAATGTCGAAAACGCGGTCACCCAGGCCTCCCACCTGCTGCCGCCGGGCATGCCCAGCCTGCCCTTCGTCAAGCAGCTCAATCCGTCGGCGGCGCCCATCGAGTTCATCGCCCTCGCTGCGCCCAATATGCCCATCTACCAGCTCAACCAGTACGCGGTGGACAAGGTGGTGCCCGCCGTTTCCGGTATTCCCGGCGTCGCCCAGGTGCAGATCTTCGGGGAGCAGAATTACGCGGTGCGCATCCACGCCAACCCCTTCGCCATGCAGGCCCACGGGATATCGCTGCAGGCCCTGACCCAGGCCATTTCCAGTCATAACGTCAACCTGCCCCAGGGCACGGTGCTGGGTGCGGTGCGCAATTATGCAGTGAACGTGCATGGCCAGCTCCATGACGCCCAGGCTTTCGCCGGCATGCCCATTACTTTCGCCAACGGTGCGGTGGTGCCGCTGGCCGATATCGCCGAGGTCCGCAACGGGGTGGACAATGACCAGATCGCCAGTTGGATCGGTGGCCAGCGTGCCCTCATTCTCGCAGTGGTCCGCCAGCCCGACGCGGATACCGTGGCTATCTCCGACGCCATCCAGAAACGCTTGCCGTTGCTGAGCGCCAGTCTGCCCGGCGGTGCCCACATGACCGTGGTGTACAACAAGGCAGACTATATCCGTGCGGCGGTGGAAGAGGTCGAGGTCACCCTGTTGCTCGCCTCCTTGCTGGTGGCCGGGGTGCTCTGGCTCTTCCTGCGCCGCGGCAGCCCGACCCTGATCGGCGCGCTGGCAATCCCCGCCTCTATCCTCGGCGCCTTCGCCATCATCTATGAGTTGGGGTACACCCTGAATACGCTGACGCTCCTCGCCCTGACCCTGTCGGTGGGCTTTGTGGTGGATGATGCGGTGGTCATGCTGGAGAACATCGCCCGTCACGAGGAAAATGGTGAAGAGCCCTATCAGGCGGCGCTCGTGGGCAGTCGGGAAATCGGCTTCACGGTGATCTCCATGACCCTGTCGCTGGCGGTGGTCTTTCTGCCCTTTCTGGTCATGGGTGGCATCATCGGCCGTTTGTTTCGCGAATTCGGTGTCACCATCGCCGTGGTCATCCTGCTCTCCGGGCTGATCTCCCTGACCCTGACACCCATGCTCTGCGCCCGCTATCTGCGGGTGAAGCACCAGGGACAGAGCCGCTTCGAGCGCGGTTTCACCCGGCTGCGTGACTGGTATGGGCGCAGCCTGCGGGCGGCGCTTGGACACCGCGGCTGGGTATATGGCGGCGCCTTGCTGAGTCTGCTGGCCATGATCGGGCTTTTCATCATCCTCCCCAAGGGCTTCATCCCCACCGAAGACAGCGGCATGATCATGGGCAACCTGGAGTATCCCCAGGGTATTTCCTTTGCCCAACTGGAGACGACCCAGCAGGCCATCGCCGCTGCCGTCGGCCACAACGCGGCGGTGCAGACGGTGATGTCCAGCGCCGGGCAGGGTGCCGGTGCCTTCGGTTCCGGCAACAGCGGGCGGCTGATCATCCGTCTCAAGCCGTTGGGTGAGCGGCCGTCGGGAACCCAGGTCATTGCGGAATTGCGCCAGGCCGTCAGCCATTTCGCCGGGGTGGAGGCGAGTTTCCAGTTGCCGCCCGCTATCCAGATGGGGCCGGTCTCCTCCCAGTCCAATTATCAATATATTCTGCAGAGCGAAGACCAGGACAGCCTGAACGCGGCGGCGCCCAAGCTGGTAGCAGCCCTGCGCAAGGTACCCGGACTGCAGGCCGTCAACAGTGACCTGCAGTTGGCCAATCCGGAGATCGAGGTACACATCCTGCATCAGCGGGCCCAGGCGCTGGGCGTTACCCCGGAAATCATCGAACAGGCACTGAACTTTGCCTTCGGCGGCACTCAGGTCGGCACTATCTATGCCTCCACCAACCAGTATGAGGTCATTCTTGACTTGGCGCGGCAGTTTCAGGCGAATCTCGGCGCGCTTTCCGCCATCACCGTGCCGGGCAGCGCCGGGCTGGTGCCCCTGGCCGCACTGGCGCACTTTGCCTATGGCGTCGGTCCTCTGAGCATCAGCCACTACAACGGCCTGCCCAGCGTGACCATCTCTTTTAACCTGGCGCCGGGCGTCTCCCTGGGAAACGCCACCCAGGCGGTGCAGAACACGGCGGCAAAAATATTGCCTGCGGATGTGCAGGGGGAATTCGGAGGGTCCGCAGCGGCATTCTCCCAGTCCACGGGCAGTCTGCCCATGCTGCTGCTGGCGACGGTAGCGCTGATCTACGCCATTCTGGCCATTCTCTATGAAGATTTCGTCCATCCCCTGACCATCCTCACCGCCCTGCCCTTGGCTGGCTTTGGTGCGTTGCTGGCCCTCTGGATTTTTCATCAGGAACTGGATCTGTTCAGCTTCGTCGGCATCATCATGCTGGTGGGGCTGGTGAAAAAGAACGGTATCATCATGGTGGACTTTGCCATCCATCGCCGCCGCGAGGGCGCCACGGCGGTGGACGCCATGGTCGATGCCTGTATCACCCGCTTTCGTCCCATCATGATGACCAACCTTGCGGCGGTGCTGGGCATTCTGCCCATCGCCATCGGCATTGGCGCGGGTGCCGAGTCCCGGGTGCCCCTGGGCGTGGCGGTGGCGGGCGGTATCATCGTGTCGCAGTTCCTCACACTCTACGTGACGCCGGCGTTCTACGTCCTCTTTGAGGGATGGAAAGGGCGCTGGAAGGGCCGTATGGTGGTTTCGGATCCGGCGGCGGAGGGCGTCGGTTCTGCAGTTTCGCCAAATTGTGATATATAGCGGGCAAAGACCAACACCCGGGAGGCCCGGAACATGCCCGCAAAAATTCTTTTTCTCCTGCTCGTGCTTGCCCTGTCAGGCTGCGCGTCCCTGCAACCACCTTCGTCCACCAGCACGGCCAGCGCCGCCGCACGGGGCGCCGCGATGGCCAGCCGTGATGCCGAAGCGGCACGGCAACGCCTTGCCGCCGTCGCCGCCCAGCGCGCCGGGGCCGAACGGCAATTCTGCCCGAACTGGCGGCAGGCGCTCGGCCAGGCGCGCAACAACGCCATGGGTTGCGCGCGAATGCCGCTCGACGAACAGGGCACCTGCTGGCAGGCGGTGTCTCAATGGGCGCAGGAAGAGAGCCGCTATTTCCATGCCCTGGCCCCCCTTTTCCAGGGGGGTGCCTACGCCACGCCGGCGGCGCAGGCGGCACGTTTTTTTGACCTGGCTCAGGGTTGGGCCATTACCTGTCAGGACGGCCAGCAAGCCTGCTCCGCCGCATCCGGCCATCAGCAGATGAATGACCATAAAAATATCGTAAATCGCTTCTGCAGCCGTTGAGGATTAGGTGTTGCTTGTTTTCATCCCCGGATGAACTGAATTATGCTGGTGTACCAGGGGTACTGGAATCGATACGTTATCAGCAGCCGACTATCATACAGGGAGGTCCTCATGCTCAAAAAATTCGTCCAGGATTTCAAAACATTTCTGCAGCGCGGTAATGTCATCGATCTCGCCGTAGCTTTTGTGATCGGCTCGGCATTTTCCGCCATCGTTACTTCGCTGGTCAGCAACGTGATCATGCCGCCTATCGGCATGCTGCTCAACAGGGTCGATTTTTCCAACCTCTATATCATATTGAAGCAAGGCACCATTCCCGGCCCTTACCTGACCCTGGAAGCCGCCAAAAAGGCGGGTGCCGTGACCGTGAACTACGGCCTCTTCATCACCTCGTTGCTCAGCTTTTTCATCATCGCCCTGGTGATATTTTCCATTGTGCGGGTGATCAACAAGCTCTACCCCAAACCAGCGCCTGCTGTGACCACCAAAACCTGCCCCTTCTGTGCCTCCGCCATTCCTTTGGCCGCGATACGTTGTCCCAACTGCACCTCGCAACTGGAGTCCTGAAACGGCGGCGCCGGGATACCCGCGTCCCCGGCTTGGTTTCATTTGCAAAGGTTGGTGTGTCGTCGCCTTGGCGTCCCGCTTCGCGTATTCTCGAATAATGCTCCCCACATTCAGGACCGGCCATTGATCTGGGAAAACCTGTTGTACCTCATTATCGGTGTCGCGCTCGGTCTGATGGTCGCCGGACTGGTAGCGCGCAGCATGATCCAGCGTCAGCAGGATATCAGCGCGGCACTCCGGGAAGGACAGCAGGCCAGCGCGGCTCAGACGGAGAGCCTGCAGTACGAAATAACTGTTCTGCGGCAACAGGCCCGGGAACAGCAGGAAATCCTCCGCCACGAGAGTGAAAGCAGGGCCGCTGCAGAAGCGGAAAGCCGTCGTATCCCGGCGCTCGAAAATGCCCTGGTGGCGGAACGCGGCAATACCGCGCGCCTGCAGACGGAAAACAGCGCCATTCGGGGCCAGCTAGCAGAACTGGGTGAGCGGCTGGAACAGGAACGTCTGCGTGGTACAGAGAAGCTGGCGCTGCTGGAAGATGCCCGTCAACGTCTCAGCGACGCCTTCCAATCCCTGTCCGCAGAGGCCCTGCGCCGCAACAACCAGTCCTTCCTGGAGCTGGCGCGGGAAAATCTGGAGCGCTTCCAGGAAAGCGCGAAAACCGACTGGGAGGGCCGACAAAAGGCGGTAGGGCAACTGGTGGAGCCTATCCGTGAGTCCCTGGAGAAGGTGGGCACCCGCATCGATGCCATGGAGAAGACCCGCATCGATGCTTACGGCGCCCTCAATGAGCAGATCCGTGGTCTAGTCCAGGACCACCTGCCGCGTCTGCATCAGGAAACCGCGGCGCTGGTGAAGGCCTTGCGCCAGCCCGCGGCCCGGGGGCGCTGGGGCGAAATGCAGCTCAAGCGGGTCGTGGAGATGGCCGGGATGCTGGCCTACTGCGACTTTACGGAGCAGGAGGGAGTCAACACCGATTTGGGTCAGCAGCGTCCCGATCTGCTGGTGCGCCTGCCTGGCGGCAAACGCATCGTCGTCGATGCCAAGGCGCCACTGAGTGCTTATCTGGAGGCCATGGAAACCGATGATGAGCAGAAACGCGCCCATTTCCTGCACAAGCATGCCAGCGAACTGCGCACCCACATGACCCAGCTCAGCAAAAAATCCTACTGGGAACAGTTCCAGCCGACCCCGGAGTTCGTTGTCCTATTCGTGCCCGGTGAGGTGTTCTTCAGCGCTGCCCTCCAAGAAGACCCGTCGCTCATCGAATACGGCGTCGAGCAGAAGGTGATCGTCGCCAGCCCCACCACCCTCATCGCCCTGCTGCGGGCGGTGGCCTATGGCTGGCGGCAGGAATCGCTGGCCGAAAATGCCCGCGCCATCAGCGATCTCGGCAAAGAGCTTTACGATCGTATCAGCATTTTGGCAGGGCACTGGGGGCGGGTGGGCAAGGGGCTGGGGCAGGCGGTGGAGGCCTACAACAGCGCGACGGGGTCGCTGGAAAGCCGGGTACTGGTCTCCGCGCGCAAGTTTCGCGACCTCAAGGCTACGCCCGAGGCAAAAGAACTACCCGGCATGGACCCCGTGGAACGGGTCCCGCGCCTCCTTCAGGCTGAAGAATTCATCGGACCGGATGCTACAGCCCCGCTCGCGGACCAACGCTAGACTACCCGGAGATCACCCGCAGGCGGAGCGAAGAAAGGTCAGGCGCCTTCCCGCTGCGTCTGCGCCTGTATCAGCGCCAGAGGCAGGCTGAAAGTCACCTTTTCCTCTACGCCGGGCGTTTCGTGGGGCACTTTGGCGCCCCAGCTCCGGAGGGTGTCTATAATCTCCTGGACCAGGCTTTCCGGCGCCGAAGCCCCGGCACTGATACCAATCTTCCCTACACCTTCGAACCATTCGCGGCGCAACTGCTGAGCGTCCTCGATGAGATGGGTTTGCGTCCCCAGCCGCGTCCCCAGTTCTGCCAGGCGGCTGGAATTGGAACTGTTCGGCGCACCCACCACCAGCAGGATGTCGACATCACGGGCCAGCGACTTCACCGCGTCCTGGCGGTTCTGGGTGGCATAACAGATATCATCTTTTTTCGGGCCTTCAATGAGGGGAAAACGTGCGCGCAAGGCGACGATCACTTCTGCGGTGTCGTCCATGCTCAAAGTGGTCTGAGTGATGTAGGCGAGCTTGTCCGGGTTGCGGGGCGCTAGGGTGGCCACATCGGAGACATTGGAAACCAGATACATCATGCCCTCCTCGACCTGACCCATGGTGCCTTCCACCTCCGGATGTCCGGCGTGACCGATGAGCACCATTTCCATACCGTCCCGGCTGTATTTCTTGACTTCCATATGCACCTTGGTCACCAGCGGGCAGGTGGCGTCGAAGACGCTCAGACCCCGCGCCGCCGCGTGCTCACGGACGGCAATGGGCACGCCATGGGCGCTGAAAATGACCGTAGCCGCGTCCGGTACCTCATCCAGCTCTTCGACGAAAATGGCGCCGCGGGCGCGCAGGTCTTCGACGACATGACGGTTGTGAACGACCTCGTGACGCACATAGATAGGCGCGCCGAAAAGCTCCAGGGCGCGATCGACGATCTGAATCGCCCGGTTGACCCCGGCGCAGAAACCACGCGGATTGGCTAACAAAATATCCATGCTGGGATTCCCGAAGTTGACCAGGGGGAATGGTCCGTCCTGCCGCCCGCCCTGTCAACCACCGCAAGCTGGCTATTCCGGTGATGACTCAGAGATCACCCCACAGCGCCTGGGCGACGGCGATAGCGGCGATGGCGGCAGTCTCCGCGCGCAGGATGCGCGGTCCCATACGCAACGAGCGAAAGCCGTGGACCTGCGCGGCGGCTACCTCTTCCGCTGCCAGCCCACCCTCGGGGCCACTAAGCAGGGTGATCTCCGGCCCCGGATGGTCAAGATCGGTAAAGCGCTGCCTACTCTCCGGGTCGAGTACGAAGGCTGCTCCCCGCACACCGGCCCATGCGGTTTCCAGCGCAACCGGCGGAGCGAGTTCGGGAATCGTCGTGCTGCCGCTTTGCTCGCAGGCCGCAATGACGATATCCCGCCAGCGCGCCAGACGTTTCTCCCCGCGTGCTTCACTCAGTTGCACCACCCCGTGGCGACAGGCCACCGGCTGAATCCGCCGCACCCCCAGCTCCACTGCCTTCTGTAGGCTCCAGTCCCAGCGCTCGCCGCGCGTCAGTGGCAAAAACACCTGAATAGATAGCGGCGAACCGGTCGACCGCGGATGCCGCCCACTGATCGCCAACTGCGCTTGCGCCCCCGAAATCCCCGTCAGGGACGCCTGATACATCCAGCCATCGCCATTGAACAGGGTCAGCTCCTGGCCATGGCGGGCGCGCAGCACTTTGAGCAGATGATGACTGGGGTCGGCAGGAAGCAAAAAGGGTCCGCTTTCGGGCAGGTTAGAATCGGCGTATAAGTGAATGCGTGGCATAGGTTACGATATTGGGCAGGAGAACACGGGTGGGATTATATCATCGTGGCGCTGGCGCGGGTGACGCATGATCAAAGACGCCGATTGCCGTCGCCCACCGGTCTGGCAGACGCGGCCCGGGTTGGTCCCGGCCTGGATATACAACCAGGCCCTCATTCTGCAGCACGCCGCCACCGGCCCCGTCTTCATTCCCCTGCGTTATGTCTCGGTCATGGCTATCCTGCGGGAGCGCGAGTGGGTGTTCTGTGACTACATCGGCGGCCGTGTTGCCGTCAGTGTCTGGCACCACTTCGACCACCAGTCCAGGGGTGACCTGCACGACGGCGTGGCCTGCCAGATGGATCTGTTCAGTCCGGCCGGGGAGGAAATCCTGCGTCGCCTGCCCATGGAGTTTCATCAGGCCCTCAATAACGCCATCAAAAAGTCCGCCGAAAAACGGCGTCGTCCAGCCCGGGTGATCGCGCTGGACACCTGGCCCCGCCCCGGCTCGGACCCCGGGATTTAAGTCAGCCACGGGAGACAATGGTCATGATACCGGAAATCGACCAGCAGTGGGTCGGCAAGCTGCTGCGCACCAGTGCCGAGCGCTTCGTGCTGCCTCGTTTCCTCACCGTCAGCGCGAGCCGCAAACCCGACGGCAGTATTGTCACCAGCGCCGATATCGACAGCCAGAACTTTTTGCAGGACATGCTCACGGCCCGTTATCCCGATATCCCCCTGCTGGGGGAAGAAATGAGTGCAACGGAACAAACCCGCCTGCTACAGGAGGCCGACGCCCTTTGGTGCCTGGATCCGCTGGACGGCAGCAGCAATTTTGCTGCCGGCGTCCCGATCTTCGGTATCTCCCTGGCGCTGCTGCAGGGCGGGCACTCGGTGCTCGGTTGGGTGTACGACCCGGTGCGCGCCGAGCTCTTCTCTGCGGCAAAGGGGGGCGGCGCGCGGGTGGACGGCGTACGCATGGCGGTTCGGCAGGCACCGGCGCTCGGGCAATGCGTCGGCGTCGTAGACTACAAGAGGCTCAATCGCGCTCTCGCCCTGCGCCTGATCGACGAGCGGCCCTTCCACAGCCAACGCAACTTCGGCGCTTCCGTTCTCGAATGGTGCTGGCTCGCCGCCGGACGTTATCATTTTTACCTGCACGGCGCGCAGCAGCTCTGGGATCGCGCCGCAGGCGCCCTGATACTGCATGAGGCGGGCGGCAGAGCCACGCAATTCAACGGCGGCAGCCTCAGCGAAAACGATCTGCAAACGCGCTCCGTGCTCGCCACTCTCGATCCGCGGCTGCACCAAAGCTGGTCACGGTGGCTGAAAGCGGTCGGTGAAACGCCTGCCGAGTTCCCAAATGCAGCCCTTTGATTTATGCTAAAACAATTCATCTCTCCCAACGAATCCGTCACTGAAGGAAAAGAATCGCATGGCCTCCATAGGTAATCTCGCGCTGTCCCTGCTTCCCGTCACTGAATCCGCGGCCCGCGCCGCGAGCGGCTGGATCGGCCGCGGTGAAAAAGAACTCGGCGACGGTGCCGCAGTGGACGCCATGCGCATCGCCATTGCCCAGGTCCCCATGCGTGGGGTGGTGGTCATCGGTGAGGGCGAAAAGGACGAAGCGCCCATGCTCTACAATGGTGAGATGGTGGGCTCGGGTACTGGTCCAGAGGTAGAGATTGCCGTTGACCCCGTCGAAGGGACCACCTTTCTGGCCCAGGGCATGCCCGGCTCCATCTGCGTGCTGGCTGCGGCTCCCAAAGGCAGCATGTTCCAGCCCGGTCCAGCCTTCTATATGGACAAGCTGATCGTCCCGGCCCCTGCCCGCGGCAAAATCGATCCCGCGGCACCCATGAAGGACAAGCTCCACGATCTGGCCCGCGCCCTCGGCAAGGAGGTCCGTGAATTGCGCATCTTCCTGCTCAAGAAGCCGCGTCACGAGGCCATGATCCGCGAAATTCAGGCCGCTGGCGCCACCGTGCGCCTGCAGACAGACGGCGACGTCAGCGGTGGCATCATGGCCGCCCTCGGCACCAAGGTGGATGCCATGATGGGCATCGGAGGCACTCCGGAAGGCGTCATTTCCGCCTGCGCCGCCCGCGCCATGGGCGCCGACATGTTTGGATGCCTCTCGCCGCAGAAGCCCGGCGAAGCAGAAGCCATTGCCTCCGCCGGCCTCAAGGCCGGGCAGTGGCTGGGGCGTGATGAACTGGTGTCCAGCGATGACGTGCTCTTCGTGGCCACCGGCCTGACCTCTGGCGACATCCTCGATGGCGTAACCCGCTCCCACTACTTTGTGGAAAGTGAGAGCCTGGTTATTTCCGGTCACGACGGCATTCTGCGCCGGGTCCGTACCCACCAGCGCATCGACTGATTTCTATTTATTAAGGAGTATGTTATGACTGTGACCCGTACTGATCTGGCGAACGCCATCCGCGTTCTCACCATGGACGCCGTGGAAAAGGCAAAATCCGGTCATCCCGGCATGCCCATGGGCATGGCGGACATCGCCGAAGTGCTGTGGAACGACTTTCTGGTCCACAACCCCGCCAATACCCATTGGGCCAACCGCGACCGCTTCATCCTGTCCAATGGACACGGTTCCCTCCTGCAGTACGCGCTCCTCCATCTCACCGGCTACGATGTCTCCATGGAAGACCTCGAAAACTTCCGTCAGTGGCACAGCAAGACCCCCGGTCATCCGGAGTACCGCGACACGCCAGGCATTGAAACTACCACTGGCCCCCTGGGTCAGGGTCTTGCCAACGGCGTTGGAATGGCGCTGGCGGAGCACATGCTGGCCAGTCACTTCAACCGCCCCGACCACGAAATCATCCATCACTACACTTATGTATTCCTCGGTGACGGCTGCCTCATGGAAGGCGTTTCTCATGAGGTCTGTTCCCTGGCGGGCGTCTGGGGACTGGGCAAGCTCATCTGTTTCTACGATGACAACAACATCTCCATTGACGGTCATGTGGGTGACTGGTTCGCCGACAACACCCCGGCGCGTTTCGAGGCTTACGGCTGGCATGTGATCCGTCACATCGACGGACACGACTCCGAAGCCATCAAAATGGCCATCGTGGATGCCCGCAAGCAGACCGGCAAGCCCACCCTGATCTGCTGCAAAACCGTCATCGGCCACGGCTCCCCCAACAAGGCCGGCAGCCATGACTGTCATGGCGCGCCTCTGGGCGCCGAAGAAGTATGCCTAACCCGGGAAAACCTGGGCTGGTCCGCGGAGCCGTTCCATATCCCCGAGGCCGTTTACCGCGCCTATGATGCACGGGCCAAAGGGGAGGCCGCGGAGGCCGATTGGAAGGCCCGTTTCGCCAAATACCGGGAACTCTATCCCGAAGAGGCGGCAGAGCTCGAGCGGCGCTTGGCCGGTACCCCCGCCAGCGATTTCGATGCGGCGGCGGCGGCGCTCATCGCCGATTTCCGTAAGACGGCGCCCAAAATCGCTACCCGCGTGGCATCCGGTCAGTGCATTCAGGCCCTTGCACCGAAGTTGCCCGAATTTATCGGTGGTTCCGCCGATCTGACGCCTTCCAACAACACGCGCTGGAAGGAAGCCATCGACGTCGGCCCGCATCGCCTGATGGGCAACTACATCCACTACGGCGTGCGGGAATTCGGCATGTCCGCCATCATGAACGGCATCGCTCTCTACGGTGGTTTCCTGCCCTTCGGTGGCACCTTCCTGATTTTCTCCGACTACAGCCGCAATGCGATCCGGATGTCGGCGCTGATGGGTATTCGCGTGATCTATGTGATGACCCATGACTCCATCGGTCTCGGCGAAGACGGCCCCACTCACCAGCCCATCGAGCAGGTCAACAGCCTGCGTCTGATCCCCAACCTCAATGTCTGGCGCCCGGCGGACGCCGTGGAAACCGCTATCGCCTGGGAGTCCTCGGTCAAACTGGAACGGACACCGTCCCTGCTGGCCCTCAGCCGACAGAACCTCCCGGCGTTGCCCCATACCGACGAGACCGTGGCCAATGCCCGGCGCGGCGGCTATGTACTCAAGGAGGCCGAAAACGGCAAGGCCGAGGGTATTCTGATCGCCACCGGCTCCGAAGTGGAGCTGGCGCTGGCGGCCCAGGCCAAACTGGCGGAGCAGGGACATCACGTGCGCGTGGTTTCCATGCCGTGCATGAATATCTTTGCAGCACAGGACGCGGCGTATCAGGAGCGCGTCCTGCCAGGCAGCATCACCAAGCGTGTGGCCATCGAAGCGGGCAGCACGGGGCTCTGGTACCGGTATGTGGGTCTGCACGGCGCGGTCATCGGCATCGACCACTTCGGCGCCTCGGCCCCGGCCCCCGTCCTGTTCGAGAAGTTCGGCTTTACGGCGGATAACGTCGTCGCGCGCTTCCAGGCACTGTAAGTCATTCATTCTAAAACATTGAGGAGTTCACAATATGGCACTGCGTATTGGTATTAACGGCTACGGGCGTATCGGACGGAACATCCTGCGGGCCGTCTATGAGGCGAACCGCACCGACGAAGTTCAGATTGTCGCGGTCAATGATCTGGGCAGCCCCGAAACCAACGCCCACCTGACACAGTATGATTCCGTGCATGGCAAATTCCCTTTCCCGGTGAACGTTGACGACGGCGACATGCTGATCGGCGACGACCGGGTCAAGGTGCTCGCCGAGCGCGATCCTTCCAGGCTGCCCTGGGGCGATCTGGGCGTGGATGTGGTCCTGGAGTGCACCGGCTTCTTTGCCTCCCGTGAAAAGGCGGCCCTGCACCTCAAGGGCGGCGCCAAGAAAGTGCTGATCTCCGCACCGGCAAAAGATCCGGTCGACCTCACCGTCGTCTACGGCGTCAACCACCAGTTGCTCGACCCCGCCAAGCACCACATCGTCTCCAACGGCTCCTGCACCACCAACTGCCTCGCACCCCTGGCCAAGACCCTCAATGATCTCGCCGGCATCGAGGCGGGGACCATGAACACCATCCACTCCATGACCAATGACCAGCGCATCATCGATGTCTATCACGAAGACCTGCGCCGTGCCCGCGCTGCCGGCATGAGCATGATCCCCACCAGCACTGGCGCCGCCAAGGCCATCGGCTTGGTACTGCCGGAGCTGGCGGGCAAGCTGGACGGCTTCGCCATCCGCGTGCCCACGCAGAACGTCTCCCTCGTTGACCTCACCTGTATCGTCAACAAGGAAGTCTCCGTCGACGAAATCCACGCGGCCATGAAAGCGGCCAGCCAAGGCGCGCTCAAGGGTGTCTACGGCTACAACGACAAGCCTCTGGTCTCCATCGACTTCAACCATAATCCGCACTCCTCCACCTATGAGTCCTCACTGACCAAGGTCAAGGGCAAGCTGGTCAAGGTCTGTTCCTGGTACGACAACGAGTGGGGTTTCTCCAACCGCATGGTGGATACCGCCCTCGCCATGATGGGTCAGGCCCGCTGAGGAGGAATCTGACCATGAATGTCCTGCGTATGATGGATGTGCCATTAAAGGGCAAACGGGTGCTGATTCGTGAGGACCTCAACGTCCCCATGAATGATGCGGGGGCCATCACCGATGACACCCGCATCCGCGCCAGCCTTCCCACCATTCGCGCCGCGCTGGCCGGCGGCGCGCGGGTGATGCTGATGTCCCATCTGGGGCGTCCCAAGGAAGGCGTTTTTGATGAAAAGGCCAGCCTCGCTCCGGTCGCCGCCCACCTCAGCCAGTTGCTGGGCCGCGATGTGCCGTTGGTACGGGACTGGCTGGATGCCGGTAAAGACCGCCTTGCCCAGCTTCGGGACGGTGATGTCGTCGTGCTGGAAAACGTGCGCTTCAATCCCGGCGAAAGCAAGGACGATGAGGCGCTGTCCAAAAAGATGGCTGCCCTCTGTGACGTGTTCGTGATGGACGCCTTTGGTACCGCCCATCGCGCCCAGGCCAGCACCCATGGGGTCGGCAGGTTCGCTCCCGTCGCCTGCGCCGGTCCGCTGCTGGTCAATGAGCTGGATGCGCTGGGCAAGGCCCTGCAGAACCCCCGGCGTCCTCTGGTCGCCATTGTCGCCGGGTCCAAGGTGTCCACCAAGCTGACCATCCTCAAGTCCCTGGCGGACAAGGTGGATCAACTGGTGGTGGGTGGCGGCATCGCCAACACCTTCATCCTCGCCGCAGGTCATTCTGTCGGCAAATCCCTCTGTGAAGCGGATCTGGTGCCTGATGCCCAAGCCATCATCGCCGCAGCCAGGGCCAAGGGCGGCGATGTCCCGCTGCCCAGCGACGTGGTGGTCGCCAAGGCATTTTCGGAGACGGCCCCGGCGCGGACCTGCCGGGTGGATGATATCGCTGCCGATGACATGGTGCTCGATATCGGTCCCGACACCGCCAAAACGCTGGGCGACATCCTGCGCAAGGCGGGTACCATCGTCTGGAATGGTCCGGTGGGCGTATTTGAGTTTGACGCCTTCGCCCGCGGCACCGAGGCCATTGCCCGGGCAGTGGCGGAAAGCAGCGCTTTTTCCATCGCCGGGGGGGGGGACACCATTGCGGCGATCAACAAATTCCATATCGAAGATAAGGTCTCTTACATCAGTACGGGCGGGGGCGCCTTCCTGGAGTTTCTCGAAGGCAAGACCCTGCCTGCCGTAGCCATGCTGGAAGAACGTGCACGAGGTACACACACTTGATACGCCGGACGAAGATCGTCGCAACCCTGGGTCCCGCCAGTTCTGATGTGCGGGTCATCGATCGTCTGATCGAGGCGGGTGTTGATGTCGTTCGCCTCAACTTCTCCCACGGTGCGGCAGAGGATCACGTCAAGCGTGCGGAGATGGTCCGGGAAAGGGCGCGCGCTCACGGCCGGGCCATCGGGGTGCTGGCCGATCTGCAGGGACCCAAAATCCGCATCGGCAAATTTGCCGAAGGCAAGATCCATATCCGGGAAGGCGAGCCTTTTATTCTCGATACCACCTGCGCCATTGGCGATCAGACGCGGGTTGGCGTGACCTACCCGCAACTGGTCAATGATGTGGACCGAGGCGCAACCCTGCTGCTCAATGATGGCATGATCGTGCTCTGGGTGGAAAAGGTGCAGGGCCACGAAATTCACACCCGGGTGGTGCAGGGTGGCGAACTCTCCAACAGCAAGGGCATCAACCGGGCGGGTGGCGGCCTGACGGCGCCGGCGCTGACAGATAAGGACCGGGCGGACATCATCACCGCAGCGCGCCTCGAGGCCGACTATCTGGCGGTTTCTTTT
Organism: Acidithiobacillus sp.; assembly: GCA_027351205.1. Classification (GTDB taxonomy): domain Bacteria; phylum Pseudomonadota; class Gammaproteobacteria; order Acidithiobacillales; family Acidithiobacillaceae; genus Acidithiobacillus. The sequence goes on along the minus strand of DAIEIW010000166.1, from coordinate 3,669 downwards.
CCGCGCAGCGCCGCCGACATGGAAGAAGCCCGTCGGCTCTTCCGCGAAGCGGGTGGTCACGGCGCCCTGGTTGCCAAAATCGAGCGGGCCGAGGCGGTAGAGGCCATCGAAGAGATTCTGGCGGTGTCCGAGGCCGTCATGGTGGCGCGGGGCGATCTCGGCGTTGAGATCGGCGATGCGGCGGTACCCCCGGTGCAGAAGCGGATTATCGCCTTGGCGCAGAAGTACAACTGTCTGACGATCACGGCGACGCAGATGATGGAGTCCATGATTCACCAGCCGATTCCTACCCGCGCCGAAGTTTCCGATGTGGCCAATGCAGTCCTCGACGGTACGGATGCGGTGATGCTGTCCGCCGAAACGGCGAGCGGAGCCTTCCCGGTAGAGGCGGTCGCCGCCATGGACCGTACCTGTCGCGAAGCCGAGCGCCAGGCACCGCTCACCGGTACCGTGCAGATCATCGACCGGCCGCTGGAACGCATGGACGAAACCATCGCGGCGGCAGCCATTCTGGCCACCATGCGCTCGCCCATCGTGGCCATCGCGGCTTTTACCGAGAGCGGTTCCACGGCTCTGTGGCTGTCCCGTGCCAATCCCCGGGTGCCCATCTACGCGCTGACCCCCCAGGTCTATACCCGGCGCAAGGTGACTTTGTATCGCGGTGTCCACCCGGTCAATTTCCCCCAGAGTCGCCATGATGATCCCCTGCAGGTGATGCACGCGGCCGAGGATGAACTGCGGCGGCGCGGCGTCGTTCGCGACGGAGATTTGATCCTCATCACCATCGGTGAGCCCATGGGCGCTCCGGGTGGCACCAATACCCTCAAGCTGGTGCGGGTCGGTGATGTCACGCACCGCGCCTGAGCCTGGCCAATCCCGGCGGTTACGGGGCCCGGCTTGCGGTTTGGGGGGCTCCTCTATACGATTGCTCAAGACCAAATCCATTTTTATTTACATTTAGGAGAAGTGTTATGGCCCTGGTTTCATTGCGTCAGTTGTTGGATCATGCCGCAGAACACAGCTACGGCATCCCCGCCTTTAACGTCAACAACCTGGAGCAGGTGCGCGCGATCATGGAAGCGGCGGCTGCCGCCGACGCGCCGGTCATCCTTCAGGCGTCTGCCGGTGCCCGCAAATATGCCGGCGAACCCTTTCTGCGCCATCTGATTCTGGCCGCCATCGAAGAGTATCCCGACATCCCCGTCGTCCTGCATCAGGATCACGGGGCGAGCCCGGCGGTTTGCATCCAGGCCATCCGCTCCGGCTTCTCCAGCGTGATGATGGACGGTTCCCTGCTGGAGGACGCCAAGACCCCCGCCAGCTATGACTACAATGCCACTGTAACCGGCAGGGTCGTGGAGATGTCTCACGCCGTCGGTGTGACCGTCGAGGGCGAACTGGGCTGCCTCGGCTCCCTGGAAACCGGCATGGCGGGCGAAGAGGACGGTGTCGGTGCCGAGGGCTGTCTGAGCCATGACCAGATGCTGACCGATCCAGAAGAAGCGGCCCGATTCGTGAAAGCCACCAAAGTGGACGCCCTGGCGATCGCCATCGGCACCAGCCACGGCGCTTACAAGTTCACCCGGCCGCCGACCGGCAAGGTCCTGCGTATCGACCGGATCAAGGAAATTCACGCCCGTATCCCGGATACCCATCTGGTCATGCACGGCTCCAGCTCGGTGCCGCAGGACTGGCTGAAGATCATCCACGAATTCGGAGGCGACATCGGCGAAACCTACGGTGTGCCGGTGGAGGAAATTCAGGAAGGCATCAAGTACGGCGTGCGCAAGGTCAATATCGATACCGATCTGCGCCTGGCGGCAACCGGCGCGGTGCGTCAGAGTCTGGCCAAAAATCCCAAGAACTTTGATCCTCGCAAGTTTCTGACCGCCTCCATCGATGCCATGCGCGATATCTGCCGTCAGCGTTATGAGGCTTTCGGCAGCGCCGGGCAGGCCAGCAAGATCAAGGCCATTCCGCTGGATACCATGTTCAGGCGCTACAGCAAGGGTGAGCTCGACCCCCGCGTCACCGGCGTCTAAATAACGCTACCTACCGGTTGACTGGCGAGGGCGCATGGCGCTCTCGCCCTGTTTTGGAGGCAAAATGACCCAGTTCAAGATTTCCCCCTCCATCCTTTCGGCGGATTTTGCCCGTCTGGGTGAAGAAGTGCGCGCCGTCGATGAGGCGGGTGCCGACTATATCCATATCGACGTCATGGACAACCATTTCGTCCCCAATCTGACCATCGGACCGCTGGTGGCGGCGGCCATCAAGCCCCACACCCAAAAGCCTCTGGATGTCCACCTCATGATCTCACCGGTGGACAGCATCATTCCCGATTTCGCCAAGGCCGGCGCCGATATCATTACCGTGCATCCCGAAGCGACGATCCATCTGGACCGTACCATTCAGTTGATCCACAGCCTGGGCTGTAAGGCCGGCGTTTCCCTCAATCCTTCCACGCCCCTCAATGTGCTGGACTATGTCCTGGAGAGTCTTGACCTGGTGCTGGTGATGAGCGTCAACCCCGGTTTCGGTGGGCAGAGCTTCATCGAGTACACCCTGCGCAAGATCGAGGCGATCCGCAAGCGCATCGAGGCGACCGGCAAGGCTATCGAACTGGAAGTGGATGGTGGTGTCAAGGTGGACAATGTGCGGCGGGTCGCCGATGCCGGCGCCGATGTCTTCGTGGCGGGCAGCGCCATCTATAACACCCCCGACTACGCCGCGACGATCGCCGCTTTCCGCAAAGCCCTGGCGGGCTGAATCATGGCAAAGCTGAATACCGGCACGCTGTTTGCCGCGCGCGTCGTCCTGCTCGATCTGGATGGCACGCTGATAGATACCGCGCCGGACCTGGCCGGTGCGGCCAACCATGTACTGCAAAAACTCGGGCGTGCGCCCGCCGAAATGCCGGTCATTCGTGGCTTCATCGGTAACGGTGTCCGTGAACTGATGCGTCGCGCGCTGGCGATCCACAGCGATCCCAGCGAAGTGGAACTGGACGCGGCCATGGTCGAGTTCAGCAAGTACTACGGGGAGCATTTGCTGGATCATAGCGTGATCTACCCGGGGGTGCGCAGAACGCTGGAGACCTTGCAGGCTCAGGGCCGGGAACTGGTATGTATCACCAACAAGACCGCAGCCTTCACCGTGCCGCTGCTCCAGCGACTGGATCTCTATGATTTTTTCGGACTGGTCTTGTCCGGCGATAGCCTGCCGCGCAAGAAACCTGATCCATTACCCCTGACCCATACGGCTGAACACTTTCATCAGCCGGTGGAAAACTGCCTGCTGGTCGGCGATTCACGTAACGACACTCAGGCGGCGCGGGCGGCGGGTATGCCTATTGCCTGCGTGACCTACGGTTATAACGGCGATGAGCCCGTCCATTGTCTGGAGCCCGACGCGGTACTGGACAACATGAGCGAATTATTGGATATTCTGGCGTAGCTTTGCGAGGGATCAGAGGCACCATGCGGAAAACACTGCGGTGGGAGAGACGATGGCGTTGCTGCTGAAAGGCAGTGACTTCTTTTCTATCGCTCTAACGAGGTGATCCGTGATTCCAAAAGCAACCTTTGAGGCTTTGGCGCGCCAGGGCTACAACCGTATACCCCTTTCCCGTGAGGTCGTCGCCGACCTCGACACTCCCTTATCGGCCTA
>DAIEIW010000142.1:0-4046 GCA_027351205.1 Acidithiobacillus sp. | reverse complement strand
GAGAACCCCGCCGCAGGGTTGGGCACCCAGGCGATGGCTTGCGCCTGCACGGTTTTCGCGGGCCCGAAAAAAAAGAAATACGGCACGCTCTCGGACAATTGCACCTGTACGGCATTGGCCTGATGGCCATAGGGCACGGCGGCGGAAAAATAGGTGGGAGCCATCTCGATCTGCGGATTCCAGTTGCCGGGAGTGACCGTGATTTGCGTGGACGACGTCTGCAGCCCGTTTTTGACGGCGTTGCCCGTCGCCAGGGCCGCGGCGTTGGAAATATCTTCCGCGCCCGCAATGGCCGCCATATCGGCGATCTTCTGCAGATTGCGCTGTACATAGGCCATATGGCCGATGTCGATGCCGAAGGCCAGCGCCAGGATCATGATGGGCATGACGATGGCGGCGATGATGGCGATATCGCCCCGCTCGCCCCTTCCGGCACGCCAGCGGCGCGGATCAATAACCTGAAGCATTACCGCCAGACTGGCCATTGCTCATTCCCTGCAGGGCGACGCTGCTCCCTGCGTTTTTCGTCGAAGACGACGATGTGGAACCGGCACCACCCGTAAAGGATTTCAGGTAGTTCTTGAAACTCTGCCGAGCCTCGACGCCAAGGATCGGCTGAAAGGTGCCGGGGTCCTCGCCTTCGCTCTGGAAAGCGAGCAACCTTTGCACGGAGCTCTGGCGTTGCGCCGCCGGTGGCGCGGGCGGCGGGCTGGTGTTCGCCACCGCCGCGCTATGGATGACCGGCGGAACGACCGCTTCCACGGCCGGAGGCGGCAGCGCGGGCGCCGGCGGCGCCGGTGGCACGGGGGCACGCACGGGAAGGGCGGCGGCTGGTGCGGCCGGTGCGGCTAGTGCGGCGACTGGCGTTGCGGCAACCGAGGCCACCGGCGCGACCGGCGCTGCGGGTGCCACCACCTTCGGCAATTCATGCCAGCCGAGGATCGGGGGCTGCAGGTAATCCGAAGCACCATCGGCGGAGGCGAGGGGCATTACCCCAAAGGCGCAAAAGGCCAGCAGCATCCGCGACAGGCGGTTGGAAAGGTGGGTGTTGCGGTTCATGGCACGCTCCTGGGTTCGGTGGCTGGCCCGGCATTACCGGAAGAAAACAATTGCGTTAACGGCGGATTGGGGAGTGCGGGCATGACCGCGCCCGAGGGCGCGGTCGCCGCTGCGAGAGGATGGTCGCCGGCGGACGTGGGCACGCCCGTCATCTGGTCGGCTTCGCGGCGGATGCGCTGGGAGACCTCCCAACTGAAATCGTGCGCACCCATGATCTGCTGCGCCCTGAAGGCGTCGCCGCGCAGCAGGTAGTACAGGGCGATATTGCTCCACACCCGCTCGTCCTGCGGGGCAAGCTCTCCGGCGCGAAACAGGGCATTGCGCGCGACATCCCAGGCCTTGCCCTGCAGGGCGGCATAACCCAGATTATTCAGTATCCCGGCGTCCGTGGGATCCTCCCGCGTGGCGTGCTGGAAAAGCCGGATGGCCCGGGTGATGTCGCCGCCACGCGCGGCAATGAGGCCCAGACCCTGGTACCCCTGTGCGGAGAGGGGAGTACCTAGTACCCGCCGAAAATAGCGCTCGGCCTGGGCCGGCTCACCCGTAGCCGCGAGGGCCCGGGCGCGCAACAGATCGGTCTGATCCGAGGCCGGCCACTCCTTCAGGTAGCGGTCCAGATAGGAAATGGCCGCATACCACTTCTGCTCGGCTTCCATTTTCTGGATCAATTGCAGACTCAACCCCCGCAGATCGGAGGAGGAAACCTTTGGCTCCGGCGCGTTGGCGACGACCGGCGCCGACGGATGGGTGGCACACCCCCCGGCGGCCAGGACGGAGAAGACGGCCAGCCCCCTGCTCAGTCTCTGGATTCCACGGGCACGGTTCAGGGCGGTCATCTTCATCCCATCTTGTCGAAGAAACGCAGCAACGCCAGCACCGCAGGACCGGCCGTGATCAGCAACAGCGCCGGCAGCATGGTCAGGGTCATCACCGCCGTCATCTTGACGTTGAGTTTTCCGACCCTTTCGCGCAGGGCCATCTGCCGTTTTTCCTGAAGACGGCTGGCAAAATCCCGCAAGGGCTGAGCAACGTCGCCGCCGAAACGTTCGATCTGCCGGAGCATGTTCACCAGTTCCTCAAAATCCGCGTCGCCCAGTTGTTCCGCCAGCTTCTGCATCGCCTCCACGCGGGGGCGGCCAATGGCGATATGCTTGCTCATTTCGCGCATCTCGCCAGCGAGCAGCGGGATTCCCGCCTCGCTGGTCTGCGCCAGGGACGCGAGACTTTGCTCCAGACTCAGGCCGACGCCCTGCAGAAGGGCCAGGATGTCCACGAAAAATGGGATTTCCGCATTCACCGCGTCACCGCGACTTTTGGCCTTGCTTTCCAGGATGAATTTGGGGAGCAGGTAGCCAAAAATCGCCGCCGCCAGAAGGCTCATCCAGAACGTGAGTTTGAGCATGTGCGGCGCCAGCAGATGTTCGGTCATCCCGGTCACCGCGACGAGCACGACGGGCAGCAGAAAGCGTATCGTGTTGAAAATACTGGGGGCGGCGGGCCGCCGGTAGCCAGCCCTGAGAAGCAGGCGGGCATCTTCGCCGCTCCGCCAGCGATCCAGCAGGTCCCAGCGCACGTTGGCTTGCTGCCCCCGCCCCATCTGCGCGGCCACTTCCGACGGTTCAGCGCCGGCTTCCAGCTTCGGGGCGACGCGATCCATGGCCGAGCGGGCGCGGGCGATCATCACCAGACGATACGCCCAGAAGAAGACGCCCAGCAGTACCGCCAGGGCAATGCTCGCGACGGCCAGAGCGGTCAATAAAGCATGCAGGTTCAGCATGATGGCGTCACCTCAACTTGGCCATACGATTGAGCAGGACCACTCCGGTCACCAGCAGGGTTCCACCGGCGACCAAAAGCATGCGCCCGGTCGATACCGCCCACATGCCCTGCAGGTAGCTGTGGTTCATCAGCACGATGTAGAGGGCGAGCCCGGGAATCATCAGACTGAGAATGAGCGCCCCCAACCGGGTTTCGGCGGACAGGGCGTTGAACTCCGCCTGGGCCATCACCCTTCCCCGCAACCAGTCGGCGATGCGTTCGAGAACGACGTCGGTACGCCCGCCGTAGCGCATGTTCAGGCGCAGCACCGTGGCGATGATCGCCAGTTCCTGCATCTGGTAGCGTTTGCCGACCGTCAGCATGGCCTGGTCGATGGGAGTGCCGGACTGTTGGCGGCGCATGATCTGGTTGAACACCTCCCGCACCGGCCCATGGGCATCCTTGGTGGCGCTCAGGAGGGCGGCGGGCAGACTGGCCCCCACCCGCGAGGCGCGCACCACCGCATCCAGAAAACCCGGCAGGGCGAGAATCGCGGCGCTGCGCCGCAAACCGATGCGGTAGCGGACCTGCCCCCACAAAGCCAATGGATAAAAGACGAGGATGAACGCCAGCGCCAGCCAGCCGCTGACCAGAAACGCCAGCAGCAGGGTGATCAGCAAGCCGACGATGGCGGCCTTGGGGAGATAGGTTTTCGGCCGCAACCCCGCCTGCCGCAACCATTCCTCCGCCTGGAGCAGGAGGGATTCCTTTTTGTACCGGGCGGCATGGTCCAGCAGATCGTCCTGGGCGGATTCCGTATTCCCCGCTTCGCCCTTGTGCGCGTCAAAGGCCCGCAGGCGCTCGCGCAGGGCGTCCGGAAACGCCTCCCGTTGCCGGAAGGAGAGCCAGACGCCCGCCGCGATGCCGAGAAGCAACAGGGCGAAAACGATCAGACCCAGGGCCATCATGGCTGCCACCCAAACTCATCCTTCTCGGAGGATTCGGGACGATATTTGGCGAGTTTCGGACTGCGCGGATTGATCCCCGTGGAGATCCAGCGGTCGACCGTCTTGTTTTCCCGGTTCACCTGCGGTTCGTAACGGAAATGCTCCTGGGTGGCGATGATGTTGTCGCCGACGCCGGTCACCTCGGTGACGGAGGTGATGCGGCGCCGCCCGTCGGGAAAACGCTCGATCTGGACGATGAGGTCGATGGCCGAAGCGATCTGC
>DAIEIW010000138.1:0-6712 GCA_027351205.1 Acidithiobacillus sp. | reverse complement strand
GCGAGTGGTTTCCGCCACGCTGCTGCCGACGGGGGTACGGAAGGGCACCGAGATCACGCCCTCGTCCCAGTGGGGCAAAAAAGCAGTGGGCAAGGTGGTCAGCGCCAGCCATCCCGCGACCGCGAGGAGCAGGACCACCGGAATGGCCCACCACGGGCGGCGCATGCCGAAGATCAGCCAGTGGCTGAAATGTCGGTGTAACCAGCGCTCAGCGCCATTTCGTCGGTTCTGCTGCGGGCGCCCGGCGAGCCAGGCGGCCAGCACCGGCGTCACCAGCAGGGCAACGATTTGCGAAGTCAGCAGCGCAATGACGATGGCCAGCGCCATATGCCGGAACAAGAGCCCCAGCGTGCCGGACAAAAAGATCAGCGGCAGGAAGATCAGGCAGGAGGTGAGGGTGGCCAGGGTCATCAGCGGCAGAATTTCGGCGGCGCGGCGCAAGGCTAATCGTCGTCGCGAGGTGCGGTCGCCGTGCAGACCGTGGAGTCCGCGTTCGACCACCACGATGGCATGATCCACCAGCGCGCCAATCGCCGCTGTCAAGCCGCCGAGGGTCATGATGTTGAGTCCGTAGCCCAGCGCATGCAGCACCAGAAAAGTGGCCGCCAGGGCCAGTGGGACGACCACCAGGGTCGCCACTGCCCCGTCGAAACGACCCAAAAACGCCAGGACCACCAGCCAGGCAATCAGGCTGCCGAGCCCGAGGGCGATCCAGACATCGCGCAGGCTGCTGCTGATCAGATGGCTCAAGTCATAGATCGGCACCAGTTGCACACCGGGTGGCAGGTGCGCCCGCAAGGTTGCCAGCCGGTTCTGTACGGCACGAGCGACAGCCACGTCGTTGGCCCGCGATTGGGACAGCACATCGATGATCAGAGCATGGCGATAGCCGGGAACGGCGGCGTCGGTGAGCAAGGGCGGTGGACCGACCTGCACCTGCCCCAGTGCGCCCAATGCCAGCGGGGCGCGGATGCCTTCGCCATTGGCCGGGCCGAGGGGCAGGGTGAGGGTGGCCAGATGCGCAGTGTCCACCGGCCGGGGCGTGGTGGCGACGATAAACTGCTGGTGATAGGCGTGCAGAATGCCGGAAAAAAAAGGGCCCTGGGCGAGGCGGAGGGTGTCGATCACCTGCTGCGCCGTCAGGTGATATTGCGCCAGGCGCACCGGGTTCAGATCGATATGCACCTGCGGCCAGCCGCGGCCGGTGCCCTGCACCTGATAGACGCCGGGAATCGAAAGCAGGGCGGGGCGAACCTGAAAGGCAAAAGTCGGCATCATCGCCGAGCTGTCCAGACGATTGGAAACCAGCGCATACTCGGCGAAGGGGTAGGTGTAGGGTGCCATGCGCGTCACCCGCATCTGTGCGCCGACGGGTAGGCGGACCTGCGAGAGGCGGGCCTGCAGCATGAGATAAGCGGTCTGCGGATTGACGCCGGGATTGAAGTAGACATTGAGCTTGGTGAGTCCGTTACCGGTCTGCGAGCGCACCAGCCGGACACCGGGCTGGCCTTTGGCCAGCGCCTCCAGTGGTCGGGTGATCTCGACTTCCATAAACTTGACCGGCAGGCTGCCGTCGTTGACCAGCACCGCCACGCGGGGGAAATCGACATTGGGAAATACGCTTTCCGGCAGGCTTCTCAGGGCAAACCAGCCAGCTGCCAGCAGAAACACGGCAGCTAGGACCACGCTGAAGCGATTTTCCCAGAGAAAATCCAGATAACGCTTCATGGCTTCCGAACCTGCACGGGGGTGCCGGCGATGAGGCGGGCGTTGCCGGAGCGTACGATAGGTTCCCCGACCCGGAGATCACCGCTCACCCAGGTGCGATCACCGCGGCTAGCGACGATGTGGACGGGCACCACGACCGCCCTCCCGTTGCGGACGGCGAATACCTCGGTGCGGGCGCCGCGCATGACGATGCTGGCCGTCGGCAGAACGAAGGCCGTCGCCCCCGGCGCCGGCAGCCGCACTTGCAGCCATTCGCCGGGCAATAACGGGCTGCGGGCGGGCAGGTCAATGTAGACGGACACCAGACCCAGATGCCGCGCGCTTTGTCCGACGGAGCGAATCTTGCCGTGTCCGCGCCAGTTGCTGCCATCCAGCCCTACCACTGTCCGCGTTTGCAGCCCTTGCGCCACCGCGGGTGTCACATAGGCGTGTGCCCAGGGCGCTCCGCGGCCGGCGAGGGTGGCGACGGGCTGGCCGGCGTTGACCACCGCGCCCGCAGGCACCAGATAGTGCAGACTCCCGGCAAAGGGTGCGGTCAGTTGCTGCTGGTCCGATTGCGCCTGCAGGACGCGGAGAGCGGACCCGGATTCGTCCAGTGCCAGTTTCGCCTGTTCCACATCCTGCCGGGATAGGACGCCATCGGCATAGAGTTTCCGGTTGCGGAGCCACTGGTTGCGGCAGAAAGCAACCCGCGCCCGGGCCGCACTGATGCTCGCCCCCAGGCCGGGTGGTGCGATGCGCGCCACGATGGCGCCGTCAGGGATCTCCCCGGCCGGCAGCAGGGGGCCGAGCACCCGGCCGGTCAGCGCGGCGGTCAGAGTCACCCGACCGTTGCTCTCGACGATGGCGAGCACGGTGTTCTCCGGTTGCGCCGGAGCCGAGGCGACGGCGGCCACGCGCACCGGCAGCGCGCAAGCCGCGTCCATGCCGGCCAGCCAGAGTAACATCCCGAGGCCGACGATGGCGGACCAGCGCGGAGAAATGCGGATCATCAGGTGTGTGCGGGGGGTCATGACGGTTTCCTTTGGTCGGGCAACAAGCCACTATCCAATGCCAGTTGCGCACGTGTCAGGCGGGCGCGGATGGCGGCGCCAGCGGTTTGCAACTGGGCCTGCACCCAGCCGTTCTCCGCCTGTTGTAACGCCAGTGCGCTCTCGGCGCCGGCGAGATAGCCCTTGCGGGTCATGGTATAGACCGTCCGTGCGGTCTGTGCCAGCGTCTGCGCATCCTGCAAAACGTTCGCCGCCGCCTGTGCTGCCCCGTAATCGGCCGCCAGACGACTACGAATCTGCAGTTGCAGCACCGATTTGGCCGACTGCATGGCGGCCACCTGCTCTTGCGCCGCGGCGACCCGATCCCGGTTGCGGCCAAAGCCAAAAATGGGCACCTGCAGGCTAAGGATCGCCTGCCAGCCCAACTGCTGGCTTTGCGGTAGCGTCGAGGTGTCCATCCCATAGGCGCCGGTGGCGGCGATGACCGGCAGCCGCGCCGCTTGCCGATAGTGCAACAGCGATCGCGCCGATTGAATTTCGCCATCGGCGACGCGCAGCAGCGGCTGCGATTGGTCGGCTAGATGGCGGAGCATATTTGACCCTGGCAAAGCAGTGAGTGGAGCGGCAATAGGCGCTAGTGGGGGCAGCGGCGCCATCCCATAGCCCGTCTGCAGTGCGAGCACCTGGCGCGCCGCCTGCGCCCGCGGCCGCGCCTGATCCAGTCCCATCCGGATGCGCACCAGTGTCAATCTGGATTGACTCAGATCCAGGCGCGAGCGCGTCCCCGCCCGGTATCCTTCCTGCGTCGCCACGAGCATCTGGCGCGCCGCCGCCAGCGCCTTGCGCCATACGGCCAGTTCGTTATCGTCCAGCGCCAGTTGGTAATACGCCATGGTAACCTGCGCTGCGACCGCAAGCCGTGCCTGCTGCAGCCGGTAGCGGGCGATGGCGGAGCGGTCGCGTGCCAGCGCCGATAGGGCATAGGCTTGCGGCGCATACAGCGGAACCTGCAGACGAACCTGTCCGATCAGCTCCCGCGCGCCATTGGCGCTGACAAAGCGCGGCTGGCCATTCCCATTTTGGGTCCAGATGCCTCCGGTACTGAGCGAAAGGGCGGGCAGCAGGTCGGCATGGGCCGCACGACCCTGATCCTGGCGCTCTGCAATCATGTGCTGCGCCTGCTGCACCACTGCCTGATCGGTCAGCGCGCGCTGAATGGCACCGTGCAAGGTCAGATTTGCTGCCGAGGCGGTAGCGGGGAACAGGCAGGCGCCAAGACCCAGTGCCGCCGCCATCTGCCATGTCACTGCCTTACGCGTCATATGCGCCGTTTTCCAGTAGAAAGCTCGGGGTTATTTCGATGCTTTTCCGCAGGGTTCCGATATCCGGCCACTACCATGTTGCCTCCGCATGGGATAAATACCGCCATAATGGCTGCGGCTATTGGCGTATCATCGCAAAAGCAGGAAACCGGAGGATTACCGCAACCTGACGAATTCGTCATGTTTAGTGCAATGCCGGGGTTTCTGTTGCGATAATCGGGAAAGATAAAGTGACGGTGGTGCCCCTCCCCAATTCACTCTGCAGTGCGACATCGCCGCTGTGCAATTGCATAATGGATCGCACGATGGCGAGCCCCAGCCCTGTGCCCTGACCCTGACGCAGTCGCGCCGCATCCGCGCAATAAAAGCGGTCCAATACATGGGGTAGATCTTCGGGCGTTATCCCGGAGCCGTTATCGCTGATGATGATCTGCAGCAGCGATGGCTGAATGGCGGTCCGGATACATACCCGCCCCCCCGCAGAGGTATGGCGCAGCGCGTTGCCAAGCAGGTTGCCGAGGGCGCGCCGCAGCAAACCGGAATTGGCGGCTACCAGTCCACCGGCTTCATTGATCAGGGCGACATCCTGTTCGTCGGCCATCGCCTGGTAAAAGGCACAGACTGCCGCCGCCTCCTCCCGAACATCCAGCACGGGCTTGTCGAGCCGGGCATCAGGCTGCTCCGCGCGGGCGAGAAAGAGGAGGGCGTCCACCATCCCTGACAGCCGCCCGTACTCCTCCATGGCCGACTCGATGCATGCCTGGTATTCTGCCGGACTGCGGCGTCTGGAAAGTGCGATTTCCGCCTCGCCGCGCAGGATATGCAGGGGCGTGCGCAGTTCATGGGCGATATCTGCGGAGAATCGCGAGATGCGGTTGAAGGAGACCTCCAGCCGGCCCAGCAGGCGGTCGAAGTTCGCTGCCAGAGTACGCAACTCGCTCGGCCAACGTTCGTCCGCGACGCGCCGATGCAACTGTCCGGCACCCAGTTCGTCGACGATCTCGGCCAGCCGCGCGACCGGGCGCATACCCCGTTGCGCGATCAGATAACCCGCGCCCAAGGCCACCAGCAGGGCAAGGACGACCGCGAGCAGCAGCGCCCGCCGGTAGGCTGCCAGAAAGTTGTCCTCCTGCGCCATGCTCATGGCCACATAGATGGTGGCAGGCGGGTTGCCGGCATAGCTGCGCGCCATGATGCGATAACGCTGGCCGTTCGCCGCAGCCCATTTCCACTCTTTTTCCGGTAATGGCGCCGGAGAGCCGACAAAAGGCCGTGGGCCTTCCAGAATGGGATTGGATGAAGGACTGCGGGTGATGATGCCTTCCGCGGGGCGGGTGACCCAGATATAGACGCCGCGAATGGTGCTCGCCTCCAGTCGGGTTTCGTGGCGTAACGCCTTCGTGTTTCCGGCGTGGCGCCCGAGGGCAGTATGCACCGCGGTGATCTTGCCCGCCAGAATCTGGCTGTCCGCATGGCGCAACTGATCCACAAGCACTCGATACAGGGCGCTGCCGGCAGCGCTGATCAGCACCACGCTGAGCAGCGCATACCAGAGGGTCAGGCGGACGGCCATCTAAGCGGCGAGGCGACGGAGGATTTCAGCCTCTTGTTTCAAGGACATAACCAACCCCGCGCAAGGTATGGATCAGCTTGCCGGAATAGGGGTCGTCGACCTTTCTGCGCAGCCGACGGATCGCGACATCCACCACATTGCTGTCGCCATCAAAATTCATATCCCAGACCTGCTCGGCGATCCGCGTACGGGTCAGCACTTCGCCGGGAAAGCGCATCAGATAGGCTAACAGTCGATATTCCTGAGGGGCAAGGTCGATGGTATCTCCCGCCCGCCAGACTTTATGCCGCAGCAAATCGATCTCCAGATCCGCGCAGTGGAGCACGTCCTCGGAGCGCACGTTACAGCGGCGCAGGATGTTGTGCACCCGCGCCAGCAGTTCAGAAAAGGCAAAGGGCTTGACCAGATAATCATCGGCGCCGAGCTGCAGACCCTTTACCCGTTGGGAGATTGCGTCCAGCGCCGTCAGCAGGATGACGGGCTGATTGGCCCGCCGCTTGCGGATTTCCTGCAACACCCACCAGCCATCCCGCTGCGGCAACAGGACGTCCAGTACGATAACGTCATAATCCCCTGTCGCCGCCAGGTGTTGTCCGTCCATACCATTACTGGCGATATCTACGACATCCCCTTCCTCCGTAAAACCTTTCTTCAAAAAGGCGGCGGTTTTTAGCTCATCTTCAATGATCAGTATTTTCATGGTGTTTGTTCTTTATAACCAGCGCAAAAGATTTCCCGACCTTTGACCTTCTTGTCGATTTCCTGAAGAATGTCCGCGTTATTAATGACACAATGAGAGGCATGATGAAAACACCCCAGCCCTTGGAACTGCGTCGTAAACAAGCTTTCGGTGCTGTCCGCATCCTTTTCGGTCTGATCTGGCTGATCAATACCTGGTTGCAACTTAACCCTGCCTACAGCGCTCACTTTCTCAGCACCCTCAATGCCGACTGGGTGTCCGGACAACCTGCCTGGATCGCCAGCTATGGTCACTGGATGGCGCAACTGGTCCAGCAACTGGGTGCGCAGCATGTGGCGTATGCGACCATAGCGCTCGACGCCATTTTGGCCATTTCCCTTATTACCGGTATCGGCCT
>DAIEIW010000135.1:0-2228 GCA_027351205.1 Acidithiobacillus sp. | reverse complement strand
TTGGCCTGGAAGCACAAGGATACAGTGATGATTGGCCGCTCCCATGGCATTCACGCGGAGCCCATCACTTTTGGTCTGAAAGTGGCGGTCTGGTGTGCCGAGGCACAGCGCAATCGGCAACGTCTGGTCAGTGCCATCGCCGCTGTGTCTGCGGGCATGTTGTCGGGGGCCGTCGGAACGTTCGCCAACATTGATCCCGGCGTCGAAGAAGCAGTCTGTGCGGATCTGGGGCTGGCCCCCGAACTGGCCAGTACGCAAGTCATTTCCCGGGACCGTCACGCCGAGTTTTTCGGTACCCTGGCGCTGATTGCCGGGTCCATCGAGAAGATCGCCGTGGAAATCCGCCACCTGCAACGCACCGAGGTGCTGGAGGCGGAGGAGCCATTCACCGCCGGGCAGAAGGGCAGTTCTGCCATGCCCCACAAGCGCAATCCTATCCTCTCCGAGAATCTGACCGGTCTCGCCCGCCTGCTGCGGGGCTATGCGGGCATGGCGCTGGAAGATATCGCCCTCTGGCATGAGCGCGATATTTCTCACTCCAGTGTGGAGCGGGTGATTGGCCCCGACGCCTGCATCGTCATGGACTTCATGTTCCATCGGGCGAGCGGCCTGCTGGAACGGCTCGTGGTTTATCCGCAGCGGATGCTGGATAACCTGCACAAGATGCATGGCCTGATTTTCTCACAACGGGTGCTGCTGGCGCTCACCGGGAAGGGCATGTTGCGCGAAGACGCATACCGGGTGGTGCAGCGCAACGCGATGCAGGTCTGGGAGGCGAATGCGGATTTTAAATCGCTCCTGGCAGCGGACCCGCAGATTCAGCCTTACCTGAGCGCGCAGGAACTGGCAGCGTTGTTTGATCTCGCCTATCACACCCGCAATATTGACGCCATTTTCGCCCGTGTCTTTCCGGAAGGACAACCCCGATGAGTGAACGTACTGCCCTCTACGAAGGCAAGGCTAAGATTGTCTATGCCAGCGAATCACCCGATGAGTTGGTCCTGCATTTCAAGGATGACACTTCGGCTTTTGACGGTGAAAAGGTCGAGCAGCTCGCCCATAAAGGCGAGATAAACAATGCATTCAATGCCTTTATCATGGAGTATTTGCAGGGTGAGGGTGTGCCGACCCATTTTATCCGCCGTCTCAATGCGCGAGAAAGCCTGGTGCGCCGTCTGGAGATGATTCCGGTGGAGTGTGTGGTGCGGAATCTGGCGGCGGGGTCCTTGTCCAAGCGTCTGGGTATCGAGGAGGGCCGGGTTCTGGAGCCGCCGACGCTGGAATTCTTCCTGAAGAACGATGCACTGCATGATCCCATGATCAACACGTCCCATATTCGTACTTTTGGTTGGGCGACAGCAGAAGAAGTAGAGGCCATGCGCCGTTGGACGACGCGGGTCAATATGCTGCTGTCCGCACTATTTGCAAAAGCGAATCTGATTCTGGTGGACTTTAAACTGGAGTTCGGGCGTTTTGACGGTGAGTTGTATCTTGGCGATGAATTCAGCCCCGATGGGTGTCGACTCTGGGACGCCCGGAGCCTGGAAAAAATGGATAAAGATCGCTTTCGCCGCGGCCTGGGCGGGGTGGTAGAAGCGTATGTAGAAGTCGCGCGGCGCTTGGGTGTGCCGCTTCCGGCAGCATCATAAAGTCGTAATCTTTCCAGCGGGATAGTCTTCTGGCTCGTCCTGCCGCGTTTCTTGAATGAGGGATCATCCCATGCTGCTGCTTCGCGGCCCTGCGGCGCTGTCCGCCTTTCGTGTGCAACACTTGCTACGCATCCTCGTTGCCGAGGGTTTTCCGGTCCAGAGCGCAGCCGCTCAGTATATTCATCTGGTGGATCTTGGCGCACCTTTGACGTCGGCAGAAACAGGGGTGCTGACGGCTTTGCTGCATTACGGGGAACCTGCTGAAGGGCATGCAGAGGACGCGCCGGAAGTCTGCGTGGTGCCCCGTCTCGGGACCATCTCGCCATGGTCCAGCAAGGCGACGGATATTGCTGGACACTGTGGATTGGGTGCGGTACGGCGTATTGAACGGGGGGTTTCGTATCGCTTGCGCAAGGTCGGCGATGCGGCCTTCAGCGTGGCGGAGTTGCAGGTCATGAGTCGGCTTCTGCACGATTCCATGACCGAGTCGGTATTGCCGGACTGGGCGGCGGCAGAGACCATCTTTGCCCACCCGGAACCCGCATCACTGACCCGCATTCCTCTGCACAAAGAGGGGCG
>DAIEIW010000115.1:0-4506 GCA_027351205.1 Acidithiobacillus sp. | reverse complement strand
TTGGCGAAATGAAGCGTCCGCAGCCGATCCTGTCCGAACCCGCAAGGGTGAGTTGATCGGATGCAGCGCAATGAGCCTAGAATTACAGAAATAGCCCTTTAGTACGAGTGCAGGCAGTGTTCAACTTCCGAATAGAGGATTAACCGGACACGCACGCCATGCAGTTTTCAGGAGAACTGATGCAGCACTACCTCAGAATGATTGTCTCATTGATTGTCTTGTCCCTTTTGCCCGTTGCACATGCATCCTTTGCCAGGGATGACGAATCGGCAAGTCCGGGTGTGCCCCAGATTGCAGCCAGCGTGAACGGCAGGCCGATCCTCCTCGCCAAACTGCAACCGGCCATAAACAAGGCAGAAGCGCGCTTCAAAAAGCATGGGGCAAGGGACGGAATGTCCGATGAAACAAGAAAACGCCTTCAGCAGGAGGAGCTTGATCGCCTGATTGCCCTGGAGCTTCTGGAACAGGCCGGAGAGAAGAGCTTTGGCAAGGAGATAGAGCGGAAAGTAGATGAAAAAATCGAGGCCGAACAGTCTCAGGTTTCCACGGCGGATATACCCGCCAAAGCGGTAAAGCGAGGCATCGATAAGGACGAATACCGGAGGCAGGTAAGAAGCCGGCTTCTTGTTGACGAATATCTGGCGAAACGTGGTGCAAAGGATGTGGCGGTTTCCGAGGCCGAACTGAAAAAATATTACGAGAAGAATTCCCGCAGTTTCATGGAGCCTGAAAGAGTCAAGGTTTCTCACCTATTGATCAAGCTGACGGTAAAACCTACTTCAGAAGAGATTGCCAAGGCCAAAAATGAAATAGAACAGATCCGCGCTGAAATCATGGCCGGAAAAGACTTTCCGGAAATGGCGAAACAGCGTTCCGCCTGTGCCAGTGCGAAATCCGGAGGTGATCTGGGGTATATCAGGCACAACTATATGCCCAAGGCATTTGATGATATCGCTTTCTCACTGAAGGCGGGTGAAATCAGCGAACCTGTCAGGACCCTGCACGGTTTTCACCTGATAAAGGTATTCGACAAGAAGCCGGCAAGGGTGCCTGAGCTCGTAGAAATAAAGGGTTTTATCGAAAAGGTACTGTCAAGTGAGATTCAGAAGAAGAAGGTGGGCGAGATTGTCCAGGAACTCCGGCGTGCCGCAAAGGTCGAGATTTTCCTGAATTGAAATAATGCAAATGACTGGTTGATCGCTGTGTTAATTGACGAGATAGGAGAATGTATGAAAAGGGTCAGGGGCTTTGTCAGTTGGTTGATTGTGCTGATGACGATGTTGTTCTCGCTGGGGACGTCCCATGCGGCTGTTTGGGATATTGGCAACGTGGATGGTTTGCAAGTTGATGATGCAACCATCTCTGCTACCACCGGCTATCCGCTTGGTGTGACGAGTTGGTCAATCAAATACGGCTCAAGAACAACCAATATTTACGATCCCATGTGGCGCGAATGGTTCTGGTACCGGATCGGGACTACTGACAAGGAGGCCTCCTTCAGCACCCTGACGGCCACTGGTGAGTTCAGTGCAGATTACACTTCAGCGACAATAACCTTTGCCGACAAGCAAACGCCTGCGCGATTCAAGGCTGTTGTAAAATTCGAGGTGCCGGATAAGGCTGCATTTTCCTATACATCAACCGTCAAGAAAACAGTAACCATACAAAACCTGACCTCAATGGAACTGGACTATCATCTGTTTTCCTACTCCGACCTGGATATATCCGCCGGCGGCACATCTGACAACGTTGCCATAGTAAAGGGTGAAAGAGCCCTCCAAACCGGCTTCGACCCCGTAAGCGGCGCAGCTGTCGGGCACACTCTCATTCAAACTTCCACGCTCAAGCCAAGCGCTTACGGTCTTGACACTCTTTCGTCCAACCCGGGTTCCATTATGGAGTCTCTGGACAAGTCCGGTCCGACACAGCTACCCAACGATAGTGGGCCCAACTTCGAAACTACCGACATGCAGTTTGCCTTTCAGTACGACCTGAAGATCCCCGCCAATGGTTCCGTAACTTTCGATATAACCAGCAATATGGTTGACACGAAACCGATGAATCTCACCTATACGGCACCAGCGTGTGCCAGCTATGGGGGAGACGCAACCTATCAGATATGTGTCGACAACACTACCAACGCCGTTGCCGCCACTAATGTCGTCATATCGCAAAACCTGGTGGACCCTGACACTTTCGCCAGTAATCTTGCGTTTGTCAGTGCTACGGATGGTGGTGCTCCTGATCCGGCGACTGGAGCCGTAACCTGGGCACTTCCTACCCTGGCGTCGGGGGCAACGAAATGCGTGCAGGCAACCGTAATGGTGGATTCGACCACCGCTTTCAAAACCGGTGCAATGGCATACAGTGACGAAATCTTCCCCGCCCAGGCTTCGGCCAGTACCCCTCTCTGTAATTACCCGCCGCAAGTGACATCGACCGCCCCGGCCACCGCCCTTACCGGTGTGCTGTATAACTACCAGATCACAGCAACGGATGCCGAGAACAGCCCCTTGACCTTTACGCTTGTTCAGGCACCCGTTGGCATGACCATGAACGCCACAGGTCTCATAAGCTGGGCACCGACCTACGATCAGAAAAACACCTCTTTCCCTGTGACCGTGGATGTGAGCGACGGAACATCGGTCATCCATTACAACTTCTCCATCTATGTCAACTGGCAGAATATGGTGCCGACAGCTCCTGTGATGCAGACGGCAAACGCTGTGGTTACGCAACCTCTCTCGTACCAGGTTCTGGCAAGTGATCCTGATAACCAGCCGCTGACCTATACGACGGCTGATCCGCTTCCTGCCGGGCTGACATTGAGCACAACCGGCCTTTTGAACGGTACCCCGACAGCTACCGGTATATATGTAGTCAATGTCAAGGTTACCGACACCTGGAACGCTTCGGTAACTGCACCGGTTATCGTCGATATCAAGTCAGCCGTTATCCTGCCGCCGACAATCACCGCCATACCGAATGCGACAACAACAGCTCCCGCATCTTTCAGCTATCAGGTAGTGGCCAGCGATCCCCAGGGGCAGACTCTTACCTACACCCTTTCCGGAAATCCGGCGGGGATGACCATCGGTGCAACAGGTCTCATCAGTTGGACGACGAGCATGGCAGGAACCTATACCATCACTGTAACCGCGACCAACTCAAGCGGCTTGTCCGCCAGCAGGACATTCTCCCTGACCGTAAATCCGGAAATCAAACCGCCGACCGTCACTCCTGTCCCACTTCAGACTATCACCGCACCCGCGGCGTTCAGTTACCAGGTTGCAGCGACGGATCCCCAGGGGCAGGCACTGACCTATACCCTGCCGATTGCCCCTGCGGGGATGACCATCAGTGCGACCGGACTCATAAACTGGTCCCCCAGCGTTACCGGGAATTACAACATTACCGTCAGAGCGACCAATACCAGCGGACGCTACGCCGAGCAGACGTTTACCTTGACCGTCAATGCGGCACCTCAGGCGCCCACCATGAATGTCATTCCAAACGCTGCCATTGCCGCCCCCGCTGCATTCACGTATCAGGTTGTGGCGAGCGACCCCCAGAACCAGTCCCTCACCTACACCCTTTCCGGCAATCCCGCGGGGATGACCATCAGCGGATCAGGTTTGATCAGCTGGACGGCTTCCGTGGGTGGATCCTATACTGTTACGGCTACCGCAACCAATACCAGCAACCTCAGTGCCAGCAGGACTTTCATCCTTACGGTCAACAAGACTACCCCGGCCATCACCTGGGGCAACCCGGCGGCGATCAGCTACGGCACTGCCCTGTCCGCCACGCAACTCAACGCCACGGCCAATGTAGCCGGTACCTTCACCTACACTCCGGCAGCCGGCACCGTGCTTAACGCCGGCAGCCAGACCCTGTCGGTTACCTTCACCCCGACTGACACAACAACCTACAGCACCGCTACCGCTACCGTCAGCCTGACCGTCAACAAAGCGGCGGCCACGGTAACCCTTGCTGGACTGACCGCCACCTATGACGCCACCGCCAAAACCGTCACCGTCTCCACCAACCCGGCCGGCAAGACAGTCACCATCACCTATGCCGGCAGCGCCACCGCGCCGACCGCAGCAGGAAGCTACGCCGTCGTCGCCACCATCAGCGACGTAAACTACAGCGGCAGCGCTACCGGGACCCTGGTAATCGCCAAGGCCACCCCGACCGTCACCTGGGCGACCCCGACCGCAGTCTATGTCGGTACGGCTCTTTCTTCAACCCAGCTCAACGCCACGGCCAACACGGCCGGATCCTTCACCTACACCCCGGCAACCGGCACAACCATGAGCACCGCCGGAACACAGACCCTGTCGGCTGCATTTACTCCGACTGATACAACCAATTACAACACCGCATCGGCTACAGTTACCCTGGCCGTTACCGCCAAACAGGTTCCGGTGATCACCTGGGCCAACCCGGCGGCGATCAGCTACGGCACTGCCCTGTCCGCCACGCAACTCAACGCCACGGCCA
>DAIEIW010000104.1:0-7945 GCA_027351205.1 Acidithiobacillus sp. | reverse complement strand
GCGATAACAACACCCTCTACCGGCTCCGCACCAACACCTTCGATTCTCTGGCAGCGGCCCAGCCCACCCTTGCCAAAATCCGCGGCATGGGCATCACCCCGCTGCTGCTGGGCAGCGGAATCATCGGCTCCGGGGTCAATGTGCCGCTGTCGCAATCTCCAACGCCTTAATCGCGGCAGCCGGGGTTTCCTGGCCACTCAGCACCCGCTCCAGCCCTGGCAGGTAGTGGTTGATAGTCTCCACGCCAACCAGCAGATAAGGACGCAGCAGGGCAGTGCTCAACACCGTGACAGGCGCCTGGAGAATCGTCTTGAAGTTGATTTCTCCATCCTCCATATCGAGCTCAAAGTTACCCAGAGCCAGCCCATAGTTGGCACGGGTCAGAAACTCCGCCACCGCCAGGCGTTTTTCCACCGTTATCTCCAGATTCTGGGGACGCAGGTAAAACAGGATACGCTCCCGTTCGCCATGCACATGGCAAAAAATGTCCAGAACGCCATTAGGTACCTGCACCGCGCAAGTGAGGACCGGATAATCGGGCAGTGTTTTCGCTTCCCATTCCAGTTCAGCAAACAGTTTCTCGGCAACTTCCAAATGATTCATGATCGGTTTCCCTGTTCAACGGTGGCCTCGGCGAGGCGAAAAAAGGCGGCCTGATCCAGCGTCTCGGCGCGGCAGCCGGGATCGATCTGCAAACCCCGCAAGTCGTCCGCACTCAAAATGCCGCGCAGATTATTGGCGAGAGTCTTGCGGCGCTGGGCAAAACTGGTGGCCACAATCCGTGCGAAAGGCGCCTGCAGGTGCGGGGGCAGCAACCCCGGACGATGCGGTATCAGACGCATGAAGGCCGAATCCACCTTGGGCACCGGAAAGAAATTCCCCGGGGCCACCGTGAACAGGGATTCCACCGCGCAGTGCGCCTGTATCATCACCGAAAGCCGTCCGTACGCCTTGCTTCCCGGCACCGCCACCACCCGGTCCACCACCTCTTTTTGCAGCATGAAGTGCATATCCCGCACCTGTTCCGCGTGTTCCAGTATATGGAAAATCAGCGGTGTCGCTACGTTGTAGGGGAGGTTACCGACTATCCGCAGAGCATTCCCCGCGCCCGCCAGCGCCGCGAAGTCGACCTCCAGTGCATCGCCCTGCAAGACCCGCAACTGCTCCGGCGGCGCGAGCGCGCGTAAACCGGCGATCATATCCCGGTCCAGTTCCACCACCGTGAACTGCGGCAAGAGGCGCAGCAGGGACCTGGTCAGCGCCCCCGGCCCCGGCCCGATCTCCACCAGATGATCGCCGGACGCCGGGCGGATAGCCGCCACAATGCGCTCGACAATCTGCGGCTGAACCAGAAAATTCTGCCCGAAACGCTTTTTGGCGCGCGGCAGACGCCCCTCTTGCATCATCAGCGCATCTTCATGCTATATTCGGTCGACGCCTCCAGCAGGCGATGCGAAACGGAAAGTCTATGCACCTTGTGCTGCGCCTTGACGTCGGTGGTCGGCCCATGGCCTGGGAAACCTGGGAAGAAGCCGCGGCCCATTATGTCCGGGGTAACGTTGCCTGGACACTGGGGAATCCTTTCTTTACCGCCCACGGCGGCATCTGCCGCCGCAGTGGTGTCCTTTCGCAACTCGACATTCATCCGGTCATCGCCGTCCGCGGTCGCCATCAGGGCAAAATTCGACCCCCGGCCCTGTCCAATCAGACCTTGTTCCATCGCGATCATCATCTCTGCATGTACTGTGGCAAACATTTCCCTCTCCGCGAACTCACCCGTGACCACATCATTCCCATCTCCCGCAAGGGCAGGGATATCTGGACCAACGTGGTGACCGCCTGCCGAAGTTGCAACAGCCGCAAGGACAATCGCACCCCCGAGGAGGCCCGTATGCCGCTGCTCGCGGTGCCTTTTACTCCGACCTGGGCCGAGTATCTGCTGCTCAGTAACCGGCGCATTCTCGCCGATCAGATGGAGTTCCTGATCGCCCAGGTGCCGGAAGGACGCCATCGCATTTTTTGAGCCTGCAGATCGTCGCGCCGCAGGCATCAGCAACCTGCGGCGCGCCGGTTGCGAACGATTTCCGCAGCGCTGTCCAGGGCCCGGAGCAGGCTGCCGCCTTCTGCCCGGCCTGTGCCCGCGATGTCCAGCGCCGTGCCGTGGTCCACACTGGTGCGCACGATGGGCAAGCCCAGCGTAATATTCACCGCCTCACCAAAGGCATGGTACTTCAGTACCGGCAAGCCCTGATCATGATACATGGCCAGTACCGCATCAGCATCTTCGAGCAGGCGCGGGGTAAACAGCGTATCGGCCGGCCACGGACCGCTGATCCGCAGACTTTCTCCCTGCAGGGCCGCTATTACCGGCGCAATGACATCCTGCTCCTCGTGCCCCAGATGCCCGCCCTCCCCGGCATGGGGATTCAGACCGGCGACCAGAATACGGGGTTCCGAAAGAGCGAAGTCTTCGCGCAACGCCCGGTGCAGAATGCGCAGCGTGCCCTCCAGTCCCCCCCGGGTAATGGCCGCCGCCACTTGCGCCAACGGCAGATGCGTCGTTGCCAGTGCCACCCGCAAGCCACGACCGGCGAGCAGCATGACCACCTTCGGGCTACCACACGCTGCCGCGAGATATTCCGTATGTCCGGTAAAGGGAATCCCCGCGTCGTTGATGATGCCCTTGTGCACCGGGGCCGTCACCAGCGCATCCGCGGCACCTGCCCGTAGCAGGTGCATCGCCTTGTCGAGAGTAGCCAGTACCGCCGGCGCATTGGCCATATCCAGACGACCGGGCCGACAGGGCTGAGCCAGGGGCACATCCAGCACGTGCAACACGCCCCTTTCCAGCGTCGGCCAGGGATTGCCTTCCAGCCAGGGCTCCAGTCGCAGCGACAAGCCCAGAGTCAGGGCGCGGCTGCGCAGACAGTGCAGATCCCCGATGAGCAACACCCCTGAAGGCAGGGCATGGAAGGCCAGTTGCAAACAGATATCCGGACCGATACCCGCAGGTTCACCCACGGTCAGCAGCAAGCGTGGCTCCGTGATCATTCCTCAGCCTCCCCGGGCAGCACTTCCACCACCCCTTCCGGTCCTTCAATCCGCTGCGGAATACGCAAGACCCGCACCCGCAGGAGACGGTCACGAATATCCATGGTCAGCACGTCATCCACCTGCACCAGCGCCCCTGCTTTGGCGACCCGCCCGTTGATCTGCACACAACCGGCATCGCAGATTTCTTTGGCCAGACTGCGCCGCTTGATCAGACGTGACATCTTGAGGAAAAGGTCGATGCGCAAATGGCCTGCCAAGCTCAACGCCCTTGCCCGAGAATATCCGTAAATGCGTCTTCCAGGCGCGGCTCCTGCAGGTGCAGATCCACGATCTGGGCGGGCAGTGCCTGCAACCGTATCAGGACGTCCCCCAACGGGTTGCTCTGCGCGTCGATTCTGAGTACCCGGGTATTTTCTGCGGCACCCGTCAGCAGGTCTGCCAATTCGGGAGGAAGTGTGCCCGGATCGCGATCAAAAGTCACCGTCAGTACCCGCCAGCCGGCGCTACGCAGCAATTCATCCTTGTTGTCCAGGGCAACGAGTCGCCCCTGCTGGAGAATGGCGATTCGCTGACAGAGCTCTTCGGCCTCCTCCAGATAATGGGTAGTGAGGATGACCGTATGGCCTTCCTCATTATACCGCCGCATGAAACGCCAGAGTCCCTGCCGCAACTCCACATCCACCCCAGCGGTCGGCTCATCCAGCACCACCACCGGGGGCTTGTGTACCAAAGCCTGGGCGATGAGCACCCGCCGCTTCATGCCGCCGGACAAGGCGCGCAAATTGGTATCGGCCTTGTCCGTCAGATCCAGCTCCGCCATCAGTTCATCCAACCAGTCCTCATTATGACGCAGACCGAAATAACCGGATTGCATATGCAGGAATTCCCGCACGGTAAAAAACGGGTCATAGGCCAGTTCCTGCGGTACGACGCCCAACAACCGACGACTCCGGCGAAAATCCTGCTCCACGTCAAAGCCGAATATCTCCGCCACGCCGCTGGAACGGCGCACAGTCCCCGCCAGGATGTTGATCAACGAAGACTTGCCCGCACCATTGGGACCCAGCAGCCCAAAAAACTCTCCGGCATGCACATCCAGATCCACACCCGCCAGGGCCAGATGCCCGCTCCCGTAGATCTTGCGCAACCCGGCGATGTGAATGGCCAGGGAATCAATCATGGCAAAGGGGCAGAATATCCTGCAGACCGTACAAGCTTGCCAGCTCCCGCAGCTTGGGAGACGCCCCATGAATACGCAGCGGAACGCCCCGTCCGGTGGCCTGCTGAGTCCACTCCAACAGCACGGCGAGGGTGGCGCTGTCTGCCGCACCCAGCTCTGCGACGGAAATCTCCGTACAATCCCGACCATCCTTCGCCCATGAAAAGAACTGAAGGGCCTTATCCAATTGTGCCAGCCGCCAGTCCCCCCGGAGGAACAGCCAGCTAGCACCGTCGACCGTCCGCCGCTCCCAGGAGTTCGCTGCGCTCAAGCGGCTGCCGCCCTTTTGTCTGGCGCACCGTCTCCGCCATCCTTGGCCTTCATGTCCTGCAACAAGGCGGGGATCCCGCGGCTCGCGGCGATCTGGCCAAAGCTCTGCCGGTAGTTCAGCACCATGCTGACCCCGTCGATGTAGGTGTTGTAGATCCGCCAGGAGTTGTTGGTATAGAGCAGGGCGTAGATCACCGGAACATCCGGTCCACCGCCGTTCTGACGGATCACCATGTTCACCTGTGCCACCGGCGGATTCTGGGAGATCTGCTGGCTGCCGGTGATTCTTACGGTCTGTCCATGATAATGGTTGAGCGAATTGCTGTAGGTGCGCACCAGGAGATCCTTGAACAGCACCACAAACTCCTGCTGCTGCGCCGGGCTCATCTGCCGCCAGTATTGCGCCATCACATATTGCGACATGGTGGTAAAATCCATGTGCGGCAGGACGATATCGGCTACTTCCTTCTTCACGGACGGCGTGATGGGCTTGCCTTCGTTCGAGCGTAACACCCTCAGGACACTGTTGGTAAGCTGCTGAACGACCGTTACCGCCCCCTGGGTATCTTCGGCAGTAGCGGGAAGAGTCCAGGTCAACAGCACAAGAACCAGAGTAACAAGCGAAATTTGACGCATACAGAATCCTCCCTATTTACTTGCCCGAAGCCTTACTGAAGACCATCTGGCCGATAAGCTGATCGATATTGACAGCGCTTTGCGTCATGGTAATGGTACCGCCCGGCTGTAGATCCTGAGGCATGCCGCCCGGCTGAATAGAGACATACTGTTCGCCCAGAAGCCCCTCGGTGTAGATGGACGCCCCCGTATCCGTCGGCAACTTCACCTTCGGTTCGATCCGCATCGTCACCTTCGCCATGAAGGTCTTGGGGTTCATGCCGATGTGGGTCACCTCGCCAATGGTAACGCCGCCCAGTTTCACCGGGCTGCGCGGTTTCAGGCTACCGACATTGGAGAAATCCGCATGCAGGACATAACCGTCGTTGTAGGCGAAGCCAGAGAGGTTCCCCACGCGCAGTGCCAATACTACCAGAGCAGCGATACCGAGGAGCACGAAGATGCCCACCCACCAGTCTATCGCCCGTTTTTCCATGCGTCCTCTACCCCTCAGGTGAATAAAAAAGCCGTGAGAATGAAATCCAGCCCAAGCACCGCCAGTGACGCCGTCACCACGCTGATGGTTGTGGCATTACCCACGCCCTCTGCGGTGGGCTGCGCGGCGTAACCCTGCCAGGCGGCAATCCAGGTCACCACCAGCCCGAAGCAGAGGGCCTTGAACAGTCCGCTCAGGATGTCTCCGGAAAACGCTACGTTGGACTGCATCTGCGCCCAGAAAGTGCCACCGTCCACACCCAGCACCGGTACCGAAATGAGGTATCCGCCAAAAATGCCGACCAAGTCAAAAATAACGCAGAGGATTGGCACGACGATGATCCCGGCCCAAAGCCGGGGTGCCACGACCCAGGCGAGCGGATTGACTGCCATCATTTCCATGGCACTCAATTGCTCGGTCGCCTTCATGGAACTGATTTCGGCGGTCAGCGCCGAGCCCGCCCGCCCGGCGAAGAGCAACGCCGTGAGTACCGGCCCCAGTTCGCGCAGGAGCGACAGGGCGACCAGGGTGCCCAGCGCGGAGGTCGCGCCGAAACGCACCAGCGCATAATACCCCTGAAAACCCAGCACCATACCCGTGAAAAATGCGGCGACCATCATCAGCAGCAGCGACCGCACCCCAAAGCCGTATACCTGTTTGAGCAGTTGCTGAATGCTAAAATGACGGTTCACTACCGCAAACAGGCTCAGCAGCAAAAAGCGCGACGCGGTGCCCAGGTTGGGCACCGTGCGCAGGGTCCGCCGCCCCAGATTCGGTATGAATTCCATAAAAGCCATGTTTAAATCGCCTCGCCCGCTGCCCATACCCCGGTCAGGGCAGTAGCATAGTCATCTTTCGCCGGGTAGTGGAAGGGAACCGGCCCATCGGGCTTACCCCCGAGAAACTGCCGTGCCAGTTCCGAATCACTGGCACGCAGGGTATCTGGCGTACCTTCCGCAATGATTTTGCCGCCCGCGAGGATGTAACCGTAATCGGCGATGGAAAAAGTCTCCTGCACATCGTGGCTGACGAGGATGCTCGTCGCGCCAAGGGCCTCATTGAGGCGGCGGATCAGGGTCGCAATAATCCCCACACTGATGGGGTCCAAGCCGGTAAACGGCTCATCGTAAAATATCAGCATCGGGTCCATCACCATGGCACGGGCCAGCGCCACCCGTCGACCCATGCCACCGGAGAGCTCGGCGGGCATCAATCCGGCCGCTCCGCGCAACCCCACCGCCTCCAGTTTCATCAGCACCAGCTTGCGCAGAACGCTCTCGTCCAGCCGGAAGTGGCGGCGCAGGGGAAAGGCGACATTCTCAAAGGCGCTGAAATCCGTAAACAGGGCGCTGTGCTGAAAAAGCATGCCCATACGCCGACGCAGGCGGTACAGGTCCTCAAAGTTCAGAGCCTGCAGATCCTGACCCGCCACCCGTATCCGCCCGGCCTGGGGCGCGAGGGTACCGGCCATCAGGTTGAGCAGGGTCGTCTTGCCGCCGCCGCTCGCCCCCATGATGGATACGATGGCCCCCTGGGTGATGCGCAAACCCACGCCGTCCAGGACCGTGTGCGGGCCCCGGGCAAAGTGCACGTTTTCCAGTTCGACAAGAGCCTCAGCGGCCATGGGCACTCTCTGTTTTCGCAGTCATGGGGCGCAGTATAAACCGAACGGTCAGGATGGGGCCAGATTACGGCATGGAATGGTGGAAAACCCCTAGAAAATCCGTACGTCGCCGAGCTCAGAAAACCCTTGCATCCCCAGCATATAAGCGTATAGTTCGCGTTCTGTTTCCACGGCACCGAAAGCAGTTACTAAGGGGGTCAGTCCTTAAGAGACTTGGAGCAATGCATCGTTCCAGCAAGGTAGGGCATAAAACCAAGTACTGTCTGGGGGTGCACGGGAGCTACTTCTTAACCTTTTTAACTTTGGTAAGGGGGGCACCTATGCGCTCATTGGGACATCAAATCGTTGCAGATTTTTACCACTGTGACGGCAGTACCTTGTCTGATGTTGATTTTGTTACGGATGCCATGCTCGAGGCCGCCCGGCGTGCCAACTGCACCATCGTGACGCAAACTTTTCACCACTTCTCACCCTACGGGGTGAGCGGCGCCGTTATCGTCGCCGAGTCGCATCTGGCCATTCATACCTGGCCGGAATATGGTTACGCAGCGGTGGATATTTTCACCTGCGGCGATATCATCCAGCCCGAGGATGCCTTGAATTATCTCAAGGAAGCCTTTGGCGCCGGGCAAGTCTCCACCATGGAGATGAAGCGCGGGCAAGTGGA
>DAIEIW010000102.1:0-1887 GCA_027351205.1 Acidithiobacillus sp. | reverse complement strand
CTTCTGGGGTCTTTTGGCCGCCTTGGCTACGACGTCGTTGAAATGGTTCTGGCTGACCAAGACGGCTGGGACAGATACGAGGCGGCCAAATGGCTCACCATGCGCCGATGGCTTGAAGCCAATCCCGGCGACGAATTCGCGAAAGAGGTTCGAGCCAAACTGACCTCCGAACCCGAGCGCTACGCCACCTACACGCGCGAATACCTGGGCTGGGGCGTGTTCGCGCTGATGCCTAGATGATGCGCTGGGCCATCCGGCCGGCCGTTCACGGCCGGGCCGGTGACATGGGCTGTTGGATCGCCGGCGTCTCATCCGCGGCGGGCCGCCTCGATCGTGGCGATGTCAATCTTTCCCATCGTCATCATCGCATCGAAGGCGCGCTTGGCCGCAGCGGGATCACGATCGGCGATGGCCTCCGTCAGGGCCAGCGGGGTAATCTGCCAGGACAATCCCCATTTATCCTTGCACCAGCCGCAGGCCCTCTCTTGGCCGCCGTTTCCGACGATCGCGTTCCAGTAGCGATCCGTTTCGGCCTGGTCGGCGGTCGCGACCTGAAATGAGAACGCTTCGTTGTGCTTGAACTCAGGCCCTCCATTGAGCCCGAGGCAGGGAATGCCCATCACGGTGAACTTGACCGTCAACGCGTCACCTTCCTTCCCGGACGGGCGGGGGCGGCGGGGTTATGCAAATCAGTGATGGCGGACGTGAGCAGAGATGGCAGGAGCGAATCGGTGGCGCCTCGTCGTGGCCGAACCGGCCTCCGGGAGCGTTGGCATCCATCATGCGCGCCTCGCTCATGCCTGCCCTTCCTTTGGGAGCGGTGCCCACGGTACACCCGCCTCCCGAGTTAAGCACCCAAACGCCCGGGGGTTCCGATTGTTGCGCCCGGGTGGCGTGCAAACACGGAGAACAGGCCAAGGGAATGAGGAGCGGAGGCCGTAATGCATTCGGAGGTGCGCCCTCAAGTTCAATCTGCCGGACGCACATCGGGGGGCCAGTTCATGGAACCGCCTTGATTTGCGCCGCATTGCCCTGGGCTGTATTATTTAAACCAAGGAAAATGATCAGGTGAGGGGGATCTGGTCATGAGCCAAGACACAAAAATATGAGAGCTGGTACCCCTTCTTTCTATGAGGTGGAGAAGTGAGCGCGGATACGGCACGACAGACGCGAATCAGCGCCAGGCCATTGGCATCACTGATTCTCTGCACCGCCGGAGTATGGCTGGTTCCGTCGGGAATTGCCCTTCACTTTGCCTCACACGACGGGGCCACCGTCTGGGCTCACCTGTTCATGTCCATTCACAACGCCGTCTCGCTTGCCTTCCTGGCCGGTGCAGCGACCCACCTCGTCATGAACTGGAAGGCGCTAACGCACTACATGCGGGCAAAGATGGACGACGCCGCACGATACCGGCGAGAGCTCTTGATCGCAGTGCTTGGCGTGTCGGGGCTTGTGCTCTTCGCAGCTTCGCACGCATTTCACGCCCACTAGCAGCCTGCTAGCCTAGGCGAAGGACAACGACGGAGGGAGGTACGGCGCCAAGTGCAGGCCTAACGGCGGCCTGCTGCGATCGTCGCCGTCCACCCGGCCGGGAGTGACCGGCCCTGGGGCGCGGCGTCCTTATGAGGAGAAGCTCCTTGGGATTGGTCACAAGAGCACTCGTTGGGCTGTCGCTTCTCATCGTCGTGCTTGCAGCAGGGCTGTTCGCTTTCGCGGGGGCGATGAATTACTGGCAGGGATGGGTGTATCTAGGCGTCTTCGGCTCGTGCTCGGCTGTTATCACGGCCTGGCTCATCCGGAATGACCGGGAACTGCTGGCGCGCCGGGTGAAGGCAGGGCCTGTCGCGGAGACTCGCCGGAATCAGAAGGTCATCCAAGCGTTCG
>DAIEIW010000089.1:0-5358 GCA_027351205.1 Acidithiobacillus sp. | reverse complement strand
GCTTATCGGCGGGTCTTCGGCGACGGCAAGCCCCTGCAGGGGCGGCGCTGTTACGAAATCATGGAGGACGCCGGTTACGCCTGTCGTCAGGGAGGCAACCATTGCCCCCTTGACGCCTGCCAAAGCTCCGGTACCGGCCAGCATGTGGTGCATAGCAATACCTCCGGCAACGCGCAGATCGATCTCTACCCTATCCGTAATGATAGCGCTAAAGTTGTCTACTTTCTTGAACTGCTGACTCTGGTGCCGCAATCGACGGTGCTGCCTGCCCCCGCCATGGTCGGCAACTCCCCCGCCTGGCGGGACATGGCCAGGCTTATCCGTCGGGCGGCGCCCAGCGATGCCGCCGTATTGCTGCTCGGCGAGTCCGGTACGGGCAAGGAACTGGCCGCTGCGGCCGTACATCAGGCCAGCCACTGTCGGAACGGGCCTTTCGTAGCGGTGGATTGTTCCGGATTGTCCGAAACTCTCTTTGAGAGCGAGCTCTTCGGTCATGAAAAAGGGGCATTTACGGGCGCGCATTCGCGCAAAACCGGTCTGGTGGAGGCGGCCGATGGGGGCACCCTTTTTCTCGACGAAGTCGGTGATATTCCGCTCAGCCTACAGGTGAAACTCCTGCGCCTGCTGGAAACGGGGCATTTCCGGCGGGTAGGGGGCGTGGAGCCGATCCGTTCACAGTTCCGCCTGGTCTCGGCTACCCACCGCCCGCTTGAAAAAATGGTCGCGGAGGAGCGCTTCCGGCAGGATCTGTATTACCGTCTGAATACCTTTCCTATCATGTTGCCCGCGCTGCGTGAGCGCCTTGAGGATGTGCCCTTGCTGGCGGAAGCCATCCTGCAGCGGCTGCCGGTGGCCAGGGGGCTGCATCTTCACGCCGATACGCTGGAACTGCTGCGCCGTTATAACTACCCCGGCAACATTCGTGAACTGCGCAACATTCTCGAGCGTGCGGCGCTACTGGCTGACGATGTCTGGATTCTTCCGGAACACCTGCCTGCAAACCTCCAGTTTCTGCCGGCGCAGGAATCCGGCGCGGCTCCGTCTTTGACGGGCCGGCAGCCCTCCATACCCGGCGTTGGCGAAATCATTCCATTGGCGGATCTGGAAGAACAATACCTGCGCTGGGCGCGGGGAAATTATGGTGGCGATCGCCGCAGCCTGGCGCAGCGCCTGGGGGTAAGCGAACGAACCTTATACCGCAAGCTGGACGCACTGAGGAGCAATACCGGGCATGCCGTTGAGTCCTGACGTCTGGCCGGAGGGCCTGCTGACCCGCCCCGGTTGCCAAGCGGGAGCGCCTTGCGTTGTGCTCCTGCACGGTCTGGGTGCCTCCATGGAAGACCTCGCCGGGGTGGCGGATATGGTGGACCCGGAGAGTCGGTTTCGCTGGCTGTTTCCCAATGCGCCGGTGCGCCCGGTGCATATCAACGGGGACCGGCCGATGCGGGCCTGGTATGACGTTTATGGTTTCGGCGGGCAGTCTGCCGAAGACGCCGAGGGATTACAGGACATGGCGGCGCGGCTCGGCGCACTGCTGGATCACGAGGCTGGCAGCGGACCATCCGTCATTCTGGGTGGATTCTCCCAGGGGGGCGCCATGTCGCTCTACGCTGCGCTACATGCAGGTTATGCGGCCCGCGCGGTGCTGGCCCTCAGTGCCTACCTGCCGTTGCGTGCCCACCTGCCGGCGGCGACGCCCGAGTCGCCGCCGGTATTCTGGGCGCACGGGCAGCAGGATAGCGTCCTGCCCATTTCCTATATGGAGACCGCCCGACAGCTACTGACCGCATCGGGCTATGCGGTCAGTACTCACCGCTACCCCATGGGCCACACCCTTTGTGAAGACGAACTGCTGGATTTGCGCAGCTTTCTATATACCCTCGATTAATCAGACGGCCCAAAAATCTGTTCTTCCAGACCCCAACGCGCCGCCAGTGTTTCGGTGGCATTTACCAGTTCTTCTGCGCGGGAAGGATGGTTGGTGCGGGTTTCGGCGATCCTGCGCAGCACCCCGTCGTGGTCGCCGCCATTGGCAAGCAAATGAACCAATTCGCCGGCATCCCGCCCGACTATTTCACCGCCAAGCAGTTCGCCGCTGTCCATATCAGCCAGAAGACGGACAAAGCCAACGCTGTCGTCCTGCCCCAGTGCGCGCGGTGAAGTCTCAAAAGCCGCAAAACCAATCGCGGGTTCAAAACCTGCGTCCTCGGCCGCTTCGTCATCCATACCGATACGCGCCAGTTCCACTGCGGAATACACCAGCTCCGGCACCCAGAGCGGATCGCGTTCCCGCTTTTCGGTGCTGAGCAGGTTGTGGATGACTATCCGGGCGTCGTTGAGGGCCTGATTGGCATTCATGATCGGTCCGACGGCGTCGCCAATGGCATAGATGCCGGGCTCTCCGGTCTCCAGGGTGGTGTCGGTCTGCACAAATCCATGATCGTCCAGGGTGATACGGGTGTTTTCCAGACCCAATCCTTCGGTGTAGGCATGGCGTCCGGTGGCGAGCAGTACCCAATCGCCATGGACCGGCTTCCCCTGGTCGTCGAAGACCGTCACGCCCTCGGTCGTTGTCTCCATGCGGTGGACCCTGAACCCGGACTGTGGATGGATATCTAGTCCGGCCAGCGCCACATGGAGCGTATCCCTGGCCTGCGGCGAATACCGGGTGTGGGCGAGAGGCCTGGAGTGCACCAGCCATTCCACCTGTTTGCCGAGCTGGGTAAAAATATACGCGAACTCTGTGCCGATAACCCCTCCACCCACCAGAATCACCCGATCCCCGTGCGGGACGCCGTCGTCATAGAGCATGTCGCTGGTCAGCACTTTGCCCGCTACCGGAACGATCCCCCGGGGCAGAGATGGCGCCGATCCGGTGGCGATGATGCTGGTTTCCGTATGGATTTCCACCAGTCCGCCGACCCCTTCAACGGCGATGCGCCGGGCATCCAGGAAGCTGCCCGTGCCATCGTAAAGACATATCCCGAGGCGCTTGAGGTAGTCAAGATAGCTGCCACGGACAGTCTCGACCACGTCGTGCTGATGCTGCCAGGCTTGTGCCATGTTTCCGGTCAGCACCGGACCCACCACCCCCCGCTTTTGGAAATGACGACTTTGCTCTATCCATTTTGCCGTTTCATGCCAGTCCTTTTTAGGGACACAGCCCCGATTGAGACAGGTTCCTCCCCAAGTCTTTCTCTCGATAATCGCGGTTCTTTTACCGCGCAGGGCCGCCAGAACTGCCGCTCGATAGCCGCCAGGGCCACTGCCGATAATGGTGACATCATAGTTGTCCGTACTCATAAATCGTTCCTAGTCAATATGATAGAATAAATTCATAAAGTTATTGATCATTTTGGTGGCCACGCGTTGTTGCGTCGGCTATTCCATTCCATGGCGGAGCGAGTGCAGGGTCACGAATTATTTTGTTGTTTATCAGCGACTATTACCCCTGGCCATTTTTTGCGGTCAAAAGGCACTGTTTATGGAAACCATCTATGGGTGTCCGGTGATACTATAATACTTTCAGTGCGCTATGTAAGTATGTCTTGAATCCGTCCGCGAGAGACGCGATACGGTGCGGTGGATTCTCTGGTCATCTTCCCAATGGCGTCGGGCACGAGCGACAAAAGCAAGCCAAAAAAAATAATTTAAGTTGAAAAATTAGTATGTTGCAACTGTGGCATAGGTATTGCTTCCTGTTCTGCCATGAATATTTATCGTCGTCATCATCTGTCACTGAAGCCGCTTTCCGCCGTCCTGCTTGGGCTGACCGGGTTGGCGGCAACGCTGCCTGCATACGCCGCCGAGTTCGGCATGGCTACGGTGGAGGCCAAGGCCAAATTGCTGGTGGATCGCACCTACAACCCGAAGCCCTTGCCTATCCCGGCTTTTCTCAAAGATCTCACGCCCGACCAGTATGCCCAGATTCAGGATGTTTCGCCGCTTTGGCGAGGTGACAACTTGCCGTACGAGGCACAGTTTTATCTGCCCGGCTCCTGGTTTCACCGCCCAGTGGTGATCCGCAGCGTTGTGGACGGTGCGGTGCGGCCAGTTCCCTTTACGCTGGAGCACTTTAGTTTCGGCAAACTGAACGTACCCCAAAATATACCCGGCGCACTCGGCTATGCCGGTTTCCGTCTGCTCGCGCCGCTCGACAATCCACCTCATCACAACGAGTTCATCTCCTTTCTCGGTGCGACATATTTCCGCGCCGTTGGCAAAGGTGCGATCTACGGGACCTCGGCACGTGGGCTCGGGATCGACACGGCTCAGCCTTCCGGCGAAATCTTCCCGTACTTCAAAGAGTTCTGGCTGGTGCGTCCCAAACCCGATGCGACCGCGATGGTGGTCTATGCGCTGATGGATAGCTCCGTCGCGACCGGGGCCTATCGCTTCACCATCCAGCAGGGTGACAGCACCACGGTCCATGTGGAGGCCACCATCTACCTGCGCAAGCCGGTACAGGTACTGGAACTGGCGCCTCTGACCAGCATGTACTGGCACGGGCATGGACGCGGCGTCACCGCAGGTGACTGGCACCCGGCCCAGCACGATTCCAGCGACCTGGTCATGGCCAACGGTAATGGTGAATGGACGACCCGGCCTATCGACAACCCGCTGTACGTCCAGACCACGACCTACACGATGGATCATCCTGTCGGGTTCGGCCTGATTCAGCAGGCTCGCCGGTTTTCCGCTTACCAGGGCATCGAAACCCAGTACCAACGGCGCCCCAGCGTCTGGGTGCAGCCAGACGGTGACTGGGGTAAGGGGCAGCTACGTCTGGTGGAACTGCCCACCAACAATCGGGATATGGATAATATTGGCGCGTTCTGGGTGCCGGAACATGAACCTGCACCCAAAACGCCCCTGCACTTCGCCTATACCCTGCGCTTTTTCCTCGATAATCACGGTCTGATCCCGCTGCCCCACCCGGTGGGCACCTATCTGGGCGACGATCCAAAAGTGCCCGGCGCACGGACGGTAGTAATCGATTTCGGGGGCGGTGCACTCACCAAACTGCCCGAAACGGCGCCCGTGCAGGTCCATCTTGAGGCTGCGGGCGGCGCGAAAATTCTCAGCCAGAAACTGGAATGGGAAAAGGATGATCATTTCTGGCGAGTGATTGCAGTCATTCAGCCGCAACCGGATTCACCCAGTAACGTACGGTGTTTTTTAACCCTGAACCATCAGGTGATGAGCAATACCTGGACATATCTTTTACACGCGGCAAAGGAGCAGACGTAATGTTTAAGGATGAATCAAGCTACAGTGTCAATCCCGCGGGTGAGCTGCTGGCGGGTTGGACAGCGGAGGCCATGGTCGTCGCAAACAATGCCCCGGTGCTGGCCCGCG
>DAIEIW010000078.1:0-8152 GCA_027351205.1 Acidithiobacillus sp. | reverse complement strand
TGGAGGATGGTAAGCGGCTGGGGGCGGATGAGGTCTGCATCTCCAAAGATGACGCGCAAATGGCCAGCCATGCCAACAGCTTCGATTTTATCCTCAATACGGTGGCGGCGTCCCATGATCTGGACGCCTTCCTGAATCTGCTCAAGCGGGATGGTACGATGACGCTGGTGGGTGCGCCGGCAGAGCCCCATCCGTCACCAGAAGTCTTCAATCTGATTTTTAAGCGTCGGCAGCTCGCAGGCTCCCTTATTGGTGGTATTCGGGAAACGCAGGAGATGCTGGATTTCTGCGCGCAGCGCGGGATTGGTTCGGATATCGAGATGATCCCCATGGACTACATCAATACCGCCTACGAAAGAATGCTGAAGAGCGATGTGAAGTATCGCTTTGTGATTGACATGACGACGCTGAAGTAGGCCCTCTGGGGCGGAGGTGTACAGTCACACCCGCTCTTTGGTTTCAAGGCAAAACGTCAAGGCAGCAGAAACCGCGTACGGGCTGCCACAGAAAGGCGGTTTGCGTTGTGCCGCACGTCCGAATTGGCTACCATGCGCAGGTTGAACGCGCGCTGCGAGTCCTATGAGCAAATACATTTTCGTAACAGGTGGGGTGGTTTCTTCTCTGGGCAAGGGCGCCGCTGGCGCAGCTCTTGGTGCACTGCTGGAGGCGCGTGGACTGAAGGTCACCATGCTCAAGCTAGACCCCTATATCAACGTCGATCCGGGCACCATGAGCCCCTTTCAGCACGGTGAGGTTTTCGTCACCGCCGATGGCGCGGAAACGGATCTGGATTTGGGGCATTACGAACGATTCCTCTCGACGCGGATGGGCAAGCGCAACAATTTCACCACCGGCCTGGTTTATCAGACCGTTATTGAAAAAGAACGGCGCGGCGACTATCTGGGACGTACGGTGCAGGTCATCCCCCATGTCACCGATGAGATCAAGCGGCGCATCCGGTTGGGTGCGGCGGACGCGGACGTCGCGCTGGTGGAGATCGGCGGTACCGTCGGCGACATCGAATCGCAGCCCTTTCTGGAAGCGATCCGGCAGATGGCGGTAGAGGAGGAACGGGGTGACACCCTCTTCATGCATCTGACGCTAGTACCCTATCTGGCGTCCGCCGGGGAGATGAAAACCAAACCGACCCAGCACTCGGTACGTGAACTGCGTGCCATCGGTATCCAGCCGGATGTGTTGCTTTGTCGCGCTGACCGGCCCATACCTGCCGACCACCGGGCCAAAATCGGGCTTTTTTCCAACCTGCCGGAAAAGGCGGTCATTTCGGCGATCGACACCGACAGCATCTATCGCATTCCGTTGCTGTTCCATGCCCAGGGTCTGGATGATCTGGTGGTGCAGAATCTCGGACTACATCTGCCAGCCCCGGACCTTTCCGTTTGGAAGGGTATCATCAACGCCCTCGAACACCCGGAAGGTGAGGTGGTGGTTGCCCTGGTGGGCAAATATGTGGGGCTTACCGAGTCTTACAAGTCACTGGCGGAAGCCTTGCTTCACGCGGGATTGCGGGCGCGACGGAGTGTGCGCTTCCTGTATGTGGATGCGGAAGATGTCGAAGCGCAGGGGACGGAGATACTCGCGGAAGCGGATGCCATTCTGGTACCGGGTGGTTTCGGCGGGCGGGGCACCGAGGGTAAAATCGCCAGCATCCGCCACGCACGGGAACGGAAGGTGCCTTATCTCGGCATTTGCCTCGGCATGCAGCTCGCGGTTGTCGAGTTTGCGCGGCATTGCGCCGGTCTGATGAACGCCAACAGTACCGAACTGGACCCTCAGACTCCTGCCCCGGTCATTACGCTGATGACCGAGTGGTCCGGCCCGGAAGGCCACAAGGCGTACCGGGAGGAGGGGGGAAATCTCGGCGGTACCATGCGGCTGGGGGAGCAGGAATGTCGCCTTGAACCCGACAGTCTGGCAATGCAGGCTTACGGGCAGGAGCGGATTCACGAGCGCCATCGCCATCGCTTCGAGTTCAACAACCGTTACCGTGATCCATTGGCTGTGGCAGGGTTGCGTTACACGGGGTTCTCCGCGGACAGTGAACTGGTGGAAGTGGTGGAGTTGCCGGACCATCCCTGGTTTCTGGGCTGCCAGTTTCACCCGGAGTTCACCAGTAACCCGCGTGAGGGACATCCATTATTTGACGCCTTTATGCGCGCCGCCATCGCCCAGCGGGAACGGGACGGTTCGACATGAAACTCTGTGGCTTCGAGGCAGGTCTGCAGCATCCATTCTTTCTGATGGCCGGCCCCTGTGCGATCGAGAGCGAATCTCTTGCGTTGCGCACGGCGGAAGATCTGCGCGATATCTGCGCACGACTCGGCATACCTTTTATTTATAAAAGTTCCTACGACAAAGCGAACCGCTCTTCGGGGCAGAGTTTCCGTGGGCCGGGTATGGACGAGGGACTGCGTATTCTCGAAAAGGTCCGCCGGGAAGTCGGGGTGCCGGTCATTACGGATGTTCATGAAAAAGAAGACGTGTCTGCCGTGGCGGAGGTGGCCGATGTGCTGCAGACGCCCGCCTTCCTTTGCCGACAGACCGATTTCATTCAGGCTGTCGCTGCTGCCGGGAAGCCGGTCAACATCAAAAAAGGCCAGTTTCTTGCGCCCTGGGATATGCTGCACGTCGCCAGCAAGGCCAAGGCTACCGGCAACGAGCAGATCATGGTCTGCGAGCGCGGCGCCTCCTTCGGGTACAACAACCTGGTATCGGATATGCGCTCCCTTGCGGTGATGCGTCAGACAGGATGCCCGGTGGTCTTTGATGCGACCCATTCCGTACAGCTCCCCGGTGGTCAGGGTGACCGGTCCGGAGGCCAGCGCGAATTTATCCCAGTGCTGGCGCGGGCGGCCGTGGCGGCGGGCGTGTCAGGGCTCTTCATGGAGACTCATCCGAATCCTGCGGACGCCTTGTCTGATGGTCCCAACGCCTGGCCGCTGGGACGTATGGAGGGCCTGTTGCGCATTCTCCAGCACATTGATCATCTTGTAAAAAACCAGGATTTCCCTGAAAACTACCCTGAGGAGTTAGTATGAGTGCCATTGTCCGCATCCAAGCCCGTGAAGTTCTCGATTCGCGCGGCAACCCCACCGTGGAGGCCGAGGTCTACCTGGATAACGGCGGCATGGGCCGTGCCATCGTCCCTAGTGGCGCTTCCACCGGTGAGCGGGAGGCTGTGGAGTTGCGCGATGGTGGCCAGCGCTACGGCGGCAAAGGAGTGCGCAAGGCCGTTGAACACGTCAACGGCGAGATTCAGGATGCACTTCTTGGCATGGAAGCTGAAGAGCAGGAGCATATTGACGCGGCTCTCTGTGCCTTGGATGGCACCGAAAATAAGGCACGCCTCGGCGCCAATGCGATCCTGAGCGTCTCGTTGGCAACGGCCCATGCGGCTGCCCATGCGGCTGGCCAGCCCCTGTACCGCTATATCGGTGGCTTGGGCCCGCTACAGTTGCCCGTTCCCATGATGAATGTCATCAATGGTGGTGCCCATGCCGATAACGACGTGGACATGCAGGAATTCATGCTGATCCCGGCGGGCGCGGAGTCGTTCTCCGAGGCTTTGCAGATGGGGGTGGAGGTGTTTCACAGCCTGAAAGCCGTGCTGCAATCGCGCGGACTGGCAACGACAGTCGGTGACGAGGGCTGCTTTGCTCCGAATCTGCCCTCCAACGAGGCTGCCCTGGAGCTGCTCATGGACGCCATCAACAAGGCGGGTTATCAGCCGGGCAAAGATATCTGGCTGGGCATGGACGTCGCTTCCAGTGAATTTTATCGGGATGGACGTTATCACTTGGCCAGCGAAAGGCGTGAACTCGATAGTGCCCAGTTCGTGGATTATCTGGCGGCGCTGGCTGATCGTTATCCGCTGATCAGCATTGAAGATGGTATGGATCAGAATGACTGGGAAGGCTGGATCGCCCTCACCGATCGCCTTGGTGACCGGTTGCAGTTGGTGGGTGATGATATTTTCGTAACGAATACGACGATCCTGCGTGAGGGCATCGAGCGCGGTGTCGCCAATAGCATCCTTATTAAACTGAATCAGATCGGTACGTTATCCGAAACCCTGGCGGCCATCGAGATGGCAAAAGTCCATAGTTATACGGCTATCGTGTCGCACCGATCCGGAGAAACCGAGGATACCACACTGGCCGATGTTGCCGTGGCTACGGGTTGTGGCCAGATTAAAACAGGTTCTTTGTCGCGTACCGATCGGGTGGCGAAATACAATCGCCTGTTGCGTATCGAGGAAGATTTGGGGGACGCTGCCCGTTATCCTGGCCTTGCAACTTTTTACAATCTCGACTAAAAAGATATTTAATGGAATATTTGCTGGGCCATTAAATTTTCGAGGATTTTGCGGCATGGGCTACCGGGCGCGCGTAAAAAGCTGGATAGATACCGCCAAGGCAGAGATGCGCCTTGTGGATTTCATGCTTTTGGCCGTGTTGTGTGCCCTGCAATATCCGCTTTGGTTTGGTGCGGGTAGCTGGTGGAATATGGCGGACCTGCACCGGAAACTGGAAATCAAGCAGGTGATTTTGAATCAATTGGAAGCCCGCAATGATCTTCTGGCGGCGCAGGTGACGAGTCTGCAAACGGGAAGCCGTGCCGTTGAAGAACTGGCCCGCCGCCATCTCGGGATGGTTGGCAAGGGAGAAGTGTTTGTCTGGGTGATACCCGCCAAAGGCGCCCTCGACGGCGTCCGGACCGCCACTCAGGCGTCGTGAACTGCGTCGGGCGTTTTGCAGGTCCGGTGGTATAACCGGACGGTTACACTCTGTCAGGCGCGGTCAATGTAACTGCCATCCACCGTATTCACCCGGATTTTTTCACCCGCGTTCACAAACTGCGGCACCATAACCGTAATGCCGGTCTCCATCTGTGCGGATTTGTAGGAACCAGTAGCGGTTTGCCCCTTGATGGAAGGCTCGGCTTCACGCACCTCTAAAATAACCACAGGCGGCAACTCAACGCCGATGGGTCGTTCATTGTGGAGATTGACCTGAATCTCGGTGTTGGGAAGGAGATAACCTGTCTGTCCTTCGAGCAGGTCCTCACTGAGGATGAGTTGCTCGAAGCTCTCATTGTCCATGAAGACATACCCGGTGGCATCAGCATAGAGATACTGCATGGTACGGGGTTCGACGACGGCTTTCTCTATGGTTTCTCCCGAGCGGAAGCGCGTATTGGACTTGGTGCCTGTCTCGATATTTTTCATCTCGACCTGCACGAAGGCGCCGCCTTTGCCGGGCTTGACGAAATCAGTTTT
Source organism: Acidithiobacillus sp. (assembly GCA_027351205.1). Classification (GTDB taxonomy): domain Bacteria; phylum Pseudomonadota; class Gammaproteobacteria; order Acidithiobacillales; family Acidithiobacillaceae; genus Acidithiobacillus. Next base: position 2,853 of record DAIEIW010000078.1, on the reverse strand, counting down.
GAGTACGCGCCAGAGCCCTTTTTCATATTCGAGAATATTGCCGGGGCGGATATCAAACGCGGAAATCTTCATACTATAGTCCTTCTGGGCATTCCCTTTAGAGGGCGTGGATTGTACCCTAGAGGCCTATTTCTGACCAGTCCGGTCTCTTGAGAGGTAATCATGTCCGATCCCCGTACCCAGCCCTTGGAGATTCGTCCCCTCATGATCAGCCGCGTCATGGAAGTCGACTGGGCCGACGGCCATACCAGCCGCCTGACCTTCGAACACCTCCGGGTAGAATGCCCCTGCGCGGAGTGCAAAGGGCACACGCCCGATCAGGCGCAGATCATCACCGGCAAGGAACAGGTGAGTGTTGTGGACGTGGTGCCGGTAGGCCATTACGCGGTGCAGTTGCATTTCAGTGATGGCCACAATACCGGGATTTTCACGTGGGAGTATCTGCGCAGGCTGGACGCTGAATGAGCACGGCTGGGATTGAACAGCCCTGAGATATTATGGATTCTGAACGGGTAGAGCAGTTCGAGAACACTGACGGTGCCGTGGACACACCCTTCGTTCCCGGAGAGTTTCTGCGGACGTTGACCAGCCAGCCCGGTATTTATCAGATGTTCGGCCAGGGCAGTCGCCTGCTCTATGTGGGTAAGGCCCGCAATCTCCGGCGCCGCGTCAGCTCCTATTTTCAGAAGCAGCTCCATACGCCAAAAACGCGGGCGATGTTGGCGCAGGTCACACGGGTGGAGGTGGTGGTCACCCACACAGAGACGGAAGCGCTGGTGCTGGAGGCGAATCTCATCAAGCGCCACCACCCGCCGTACAATATCCTGCTGCGCGATGACAAGAGCTACCCCTATCTGTTCATAGAAACCAGTCACGGCACGCCGCGCATGAGTTTGCACCGGGGCGCGCAGAAGAGCAAAGGGCACTACTTCGGTCCGTATCCGGCCGTTACTGCGTTACGCGAGAGTATGGTGTTGTTACAGAAAGCCTTTCGATTGCGGACCTGTGAGGACCATACTTTTCACCACCGCAGCCGGGCTTGTTTGCAGTTCCAGATTCGTCGTTGCAGCGGCCCCTGTGTTGGGCATATCAGCGGGGAGGACTATGCGCGGGATGTGGCGGACACGATTCGCTTTCTGGAAGGAAAGAGCGACGAAGCGATTCGCAGTCTGGGGGCGCGTATGCAAGCGGCGGCTGAGCAACTGGATTTCGAGGAGGCAGCGCGACGCCGTGACCAGATCGCCGCGTTGTCCAAGATTCAGGAGCGTCAGTATGTGGCGCAGGCGGGTGGCGGCGATTTTGATGTGCTGTCGGCAGCACAAGGGAATGGCCAGTGGGTGGTGTACGTCAGTTTTATCCGCAATGGACGGCAGTTGGGTGGGCGCTCCGTTTTTCCGCGGCATACCGAAGAAGTGCGTGGGCCGGACGTACTCGCAGCCTTTCTCATGCAGTTCTACAGCGATAAAGAGGTGCCGGGGAATCTGCTGGTCAATGTGTTGCCGCGTTCACCGGCCTCCCTGGCGGAGGCGCTGGGCAGCGAAGCCGGGCATAGGGTCATGATCGATCAGCCCCAGCGCGGTCCACGCAAGCGTTGGATGGCGTTGGCGCTGACCAACGCCATGGGAGCCTTGCGCCAGAGGGCGCAGACGGCCAGCGCGGGACGGCGGCGCATGCTCCTGTTGCAGGAACTCCTTGAACTCCCGGAGACGCCGCAGCGAGTAGAGTGTTTTGACATCAGTCATACCCGGGGCGAGGCGGCTGTGGCATCTTGCGTGGTTTTCGGTGAAGATGGGGCACTGAAGAACGAATATCGCCGCTTCAATATTCGCGATATCCGGGGCGGCGACGATTACGCGGCTATGGAGCAGGCCGTCCATCGCCGCTATGGGCGGCTGCAGAAAGAGGGCCTGGCCTTGCCGGAGATCGTCTTCATTGACGGTGGTCCCGGACAGGTGGCTCGTGCGCAGGCGGCGCTGGACGCATTGGAGATCGATTGTATCCAGTTGTGCGGGGTGGCGAAGGGGACGACGCGGCGCCCAGGGCTGGAGATGCTGCATATCCCCGGATGGGGGGTCCCGCGACAATTTGACGATGATGATCCGGCACTGCTGGTAATTCAGGAAATCCGCGACGAAGCCCATCGTTTTGCCATTACCGTTCACCGGGCGCGCCGCGGCAAAGCACGGCAGGAATCCGATCTGGACGGCATCTCTGGGATCGGGCCGAAACGGCGGGTAGCGTTGTTACGCGCATTTGGCGGCTTACGCGGTATTCGTGACGCCGGTATGGAGGATTTGCAGCGCGTAGAGGGTATCCATCTGGAGCTCGCGCAGCGGATATATGATTTCTTTCACGTAGGACGTACCTGATTGTGATAAAACGTCTGCCCAATTTCCTGACCATTCTGCGCATCGGGTTGGTGCCTATTTTCGTGGCGCTCTTCTACTGGGGGGGCGATATGCGCACTTTCGGCGCCACCGGAGTTTTTGCGGTGGCGGCGATTACCGATTGGGCCGATGGCTACCTCGCCCGGCGTTATCAGGGGGTATCACCTTTCGGTACCTTTCTCGACCCGGTTGCAGATAAGGTCATGGTGGCTACCGCGCTGGTGCTCATTGCCTCCTCCGGAGAGATGCCGGCACTCCTGGCTGGTATCCTGATCAGCATCATCGTCGGCCGGGAAATTACCGTGTCAGCGTTGCGCGAGTGGATGGCCGAGGTGGGTGAGCGCAAAAAAGTGGCCGTCTCCTGGCTGGGTAAGGCGAAGGCGGCTACGCAGATGATTTCGATCCTGCTGCTGGTCTACGAGCGCCCGGTGCGGGGATTGTCCGCACGCACTCTGGGGACCGCTCT
>DAIEIW010000025.1:0-10833 GCA_027351205.1 Acidithiobacillus sp. | reverse complement strand
ATCGCTCTACGGCATCGAGTAAATGCATGCCGTCCTGGTGCGGTATTTGTCCGGCAATCCACTGACGGTCTAGCGGCATGGTGCTAGATCCACCGCCAAATGCGGCAAATTCACATAATCCAGGACGATGCGCCCGGCTTCGCCTCTCGCTATGGCCTGAAGCAGAGGGAGGCAGCGTGCGGCAGGAATGGATCGGCGCAGGGTTTCAAGGGCATGATCATCCATGGGTTGCACTGCGGCGTCAGTAAATAACGTGTCGCCGCAAAAACTGAGTTGTGCGATCGTCTTTCCGGGATGTGGGGTGGTTGTCAGCAGCAGCGCCACGGCAAAAGTATCGGGCACTGGACGGACATCGTGCAGAGGCTGCGGGTAATCGCTATCACAGGCGATCAATAACACAGGGCGCTGCTCGCTCCCCAACAACATCACCGCTTCCAATAGCCCGGCAGCGAAGCTCCCATCATGGGCGCTGACCACGGAGGACGGCGTCATGGCACCTGCCGCAATGCCCCAATAACCGGAAATGGCATTGTGTACGGAATTATGAAACTGGGTGGGAGAAATCATGGTGTCTCCCGACGCCAGCGCCGAACAGATGGCGTGGCAGATGCGACCATCCCCTCCCGAGGAGGCAAACACCGATGCCGGATCTGCGGGCCGTACGCCGGCCATGGCGCAGGCCTCATGGCCCACCTCCAGGGCAGCCATGACTCCCGGGCTGGCGCGACGTCGCTCTGCCGCTGGCAACGAGGCCGGTGGCGATAATACGGTTTTCTGCTTTTGGTAGGAAGTTTGTCCGGCAAGTATCGCTAAACCTTGCGGCCAGTTGGTGATGCCGGGGCCGAGCAGCCCTAACCCCTCAAGGTATGCACTGAGCAATGTCATGATGTCGTTTCGCTAGGCGGAACGGCCGAAGACCAGACTGCAGTTGCTGCCACCAAAACCGAAGGAATTGCTTAATACATGAGAAACCCTTTGCCGCCGATTTGACGCAAGATAGTGAATGTCCATGGTTGTATCTGTCTGCCCGGCTTCCGGGCCTGCTGGCATCAGGTCATGCTGGATCGCTAGCGCACAGGTGACGGCCTCCAGCGCTCCGGCAGCACCCAAGGTGTGGCCGGTAGCACCTTTGGTAGAGCTGCACGGTGTTGTGGCGCCGAAGACTCCGGCTACTGCTTTGGCCTCGGACGAATCATTATTGAGAGTAGCGGTGCCATGCAGATTGATATAATCAATGGCTGCGTGGCTCAGCCCGGCCGATGACAGCGCTTGCTCCATGGCCATGCGCGCTCCCAGCCCCTCGGGGTGGGGTGACGACATATGGTGGGCATCGCTGGATTCACCTACACCCAACAAAAGCACCGCATCGCCGTCGAGGCTGCCGGGTATGCGCTCCAGCAGCAGATAGGCGGCGGCCTCCCCGAGAGAGATGCCTTTACGATCGTCGCTGAAGGGCCGGCAGGGGCCGTCGGCCAGCAATCCCAGCGAATGAAAACCGTAGAGGGTGGTGGCACATAATGAATCTACCCCGCCGACCACGGCGGCATCGATCAACCCGGCGTCCAGCATACGCTTTGCCGAGGCGAAGACCTTGGCGCTGGAGGAGCAGGCGGAAGACACCGACATGGCCGGGCCTTCGAGGCGCAATTTGCGCCGGATGAAGTCGGTCAAAGAGTACGGGCTGTGGGTGGCGGCATAGACAAAATCCGCAGGCAGGTGGCCGCTAATGGGGTCACGGCGCCGAAATGCCCACTCGGTCTGCAAAATGCCTGCGGTACTGGTCCCCAGAAAAACGCCGATCCGCCTCCGGCCCCATCTGCTGGCGGCAGTATCCACTGCCTCGGCAAATCCGTCCTGGCGCAGGGCTAACTGCGCCAACCTATTGTTACGACAGTTGAACTCTCGCAGCTCCGGTTCCATTTCCTCATCGTCAACCGCATCCACTTCGCCGACCCAGGTGTTGATGTCGATATCCTGGAAGGCGCACTGCTTCAGCCCGCTTTGGCGATCAAGCAGTGCAGCAAGGGTTTGGTCCAGACCGCGTCCGATACAGCTTGTCGCGGTGAATCGTGATACGAGCACCGGTGGCATGTGTCTTATAAATCATAATAATAGATGATGCGGACATTGTGATTGGGCGACCGATGAATGTCAAACCGGGCTCAGTGGCTGCCTGTAGGGACGGTAGGGGTGCGCGTAGGTTTCTTGCGGGCGCCACTGCCTCAAAAGGATATGGGCGAAGTTGCACCCTAGCCGCGACGATCCGATGCGAGCGCATGCTGGTGGCCCGATAGGGAGGCACGGCAGCGCGGGTGGGTGGGCCGCCTCGCCTGGGGGCGGTATCCACAGATTGTGAACCAAGTAGCAATCTGGGGTAGAATTATCAAAATGGAACCGGGCGGGCACCTCTGTCCTCCTGCCGGAGGCGCTGGATCGTACCGCCCAGGGCATATCGCCACCTGATGCGCGGTTAAACATAAAGCAATGGAGACTATCAAATTATGTACAGCCTTACGCCCCAGGAACTGGAGTTAAGTGCTTTAATAATAGCGGCACTGAATCTCCCCGTGGGTCCGCAGGACATTGATCCTGAAGCACCATTATATGGTGGAACATTGGGACTGGACTCCATTGATATTCTGGAGATATCCATGGTCATAGGAAAAAAATACGGATTAATGATATCAAGCGACAATGACAACAAGGTGGAAATATTTAGTTGTTTGCGCAATCTCTGCACTTATGTGCAGGCGCATAGGTCCAACTAGAAAATCCTTTCCGCGCACGCCGTAATCTGGAGCATCTGGCGGTTGGTCTGGGACGCTTTGGGAAGCTAGGGATCAAACGGCCGTGTGTTGGGAAAAACTGGCAGAGAATAACAACGCCAGAACAACGCCCGGTGCAACGGCGGCACCGATGGCCTGCAGTACTGGAACCCCGGAAAAAGCGAGTGGCCCAAATCCCATGATGGTGGTGATGTTGGCGATGACCAGGGAGGCGAGCGTACGCGGAGCGATCTCCCCATGGACCTGCCTGTCGCCCTGGTCAAAAAAGAGTGCGTAGTTTGATCCGACGGCGACAATCAGCATCAGCCCGATCAGATTCATAATATTTAGTTCATAACCGAACAAGACAAGCCCGGCGGATACGGTGAGGACGGCCGCAATCAACGGTAGCAGTATCCTGAAGACGCGCATCGTGGAGCGCAATGCGAACAACAACAGCAAGGCAATGAGGGCGACACCGGATAGTGACAGCTTAATCCCATTTATCAGATAACTTTTATACAATTGATTCGATGTGCCGGACAAGTCGATGAGCATGGCACCCGTGATATGGTGCCGTGCAAGGCTGGCACGCACGCGCTGCGCGTCCACTATGCCTGAAGCCGGTGCTTTGAGCGGTAGAATGGCGTCCCATCCGTTGCCGTGGCGGATAAGCATGCTGTTTACCACCATCTCGATACTGGTGCCGCGCAGGTCGGCAAGGGTTAGGGGCGTGCGCGTGCGCTGCGCCTCGGAGTCCTTGATAAACGGCGTGAACAGCGAAGCTTTTACCGGTAGACCAAGCAGGGCTTCACGCAAACGCCTTTCCAGCACATCTTTTGGTGGGATCGCCGCTTGCCGCTCCCGTTGCAACGTGACGCTCGGCAGGTACCGGGCGGGACTCTCATAGCCCGCAATGACGTGATTTTCTATCAACCCCTGTAACGCATTGCCGGTCTTTTCGGCCGCAGCCAACGTAGCGTTGACGGTGGGTGCAGAAACGACGACCAGATAACCGCCCTCGGATACACCCAAGTCAGCGCGCATTTGCGTATAGAGTCGTTGCGCTGCCGCTGGAACGGGGCTCAGCGCAGACAGGTTGTAGTTCCAAATCTTGTCGCGATGGCTGATGAGGACGGCGCTCGCCGCTATCAGTAGCAACACGACGCCAGGCCGCAGGGTGGAAAGAGTTCGTGTCAAGCGAAGCAGATGTTCGCCAATAGTGCTTAAATCCCGTGATTTAAAATTGCCAGGAAGCAGGGTCGGTAATACCAGTCGGGTAACAACTGCCGCAGTGAGAAGCCCGGCAATTGCATAAAGGCCGAGTTGTGCCAGCCCCGGCAAATTCGAAAATAGCAGACTGGCAAATCCGATGATCGAAGTGAGTACCCCTAATCTGATGGTCGGCCAGTACTTGCGTATCCATTCTTCACTACCTGTTGCAGATTGTCCGGACTGTACAAAGAAATAAATGGAATAATCTACCGCTTCGCCAATTAACGCCGTTCCAAACCCAAGAGTGATATCGTAGACAACAGAGAAGCCCAGCGCTACTGCGGAAATTCCGACGATTACCCCGGAAAATACTGGTATGAGACCCAGAATAAGCACGATACCGGAGCGGTATACGAGCAATAGCAGTATAATTATAAGCGTTATACTGATGGTGGACATCAACTCGGCTGCATGGACGATGGCGTCGCGGGAGGCCACCGAAATTACCCCGACGCCGGTCATCATCAAGGTCGTGTTCGCGGCTACGGGCCCCGCTTCCGACTTCGCGACGGCGAATGCCGTCTGTATGTCGTTGATTGCTGCCCGTTGGGCATTCATGGCGGAACCGGAAGCTCGGGTTTGCGCCAATATCAAGACACTTTTGCCGGAACGCGAGGACCACACTCCGTCGCGGGTCACCGGTCTCGCTCCGTTTCCCATGGATTGGATCATCTGCACTGTGGCCCCGGTAGGATCACCAGGGAGCAGCGACTGAACCATCTCTCCGCCTGGAGTGGCTAACATATCGATGGAATCGGCAATGGCGTTGTGTAGTCCGGCAACTGTAAACAGTGTCGCGTTGACGGTGGGGCTCAATAAATAACGATGAGAAAAAATATAATGAAATATTCTGGTATCACCATTGCTGCTCCCATTGTTGATGGACAAAAATGCGTTGTTACCCTGAAGCTTCCGGACCAGTTCATTGGAGAGCTTGGCGCGTATGGCAGCATCACCGCCATCAATGCTGATCATGATTTGACGTGATAGAATGCCCTGACGCAATTGTTCATTCAGGACCGCCTGCTGGGTGGTGGGTGACCGGGGCAGGAATTCCGAAAGATTTGCTGTGAATTTGGCGGTGCTGATCAATAAGCCACCGACAAGCAATATAGCCAGCCATGTTGCAATGATGAAAACGCGGTTTTTCCTCACGGCGTAGGTGACTTGGTGATGATGATCAGGGAACGATCGCGATTCGTTTTCAATGTTTCGATGCTGGTTACCGTATCGTTGCTACCGTTGACCTGAATATATTGAACTAGATCCGCCAACCTTTTTTTTCTGGGCAGCATCGTCAGGGTCCAGTTACCTTCACCACCGTTCAAAGAAAGACGAAAGAATTGCTCCAGCATCTGCTGGTTTCCGGTCAATGTGCCACGTATGCTATCGATAAATGCCAGTAATTCCGGATGATTCTGCAGGTGGATATCCTGGTGGTCTATGGTGAGCATGTCGCCCTGTATGAGCATAACCTCATTTTTTGGCTTGAGGGTGTGCATCTCTAAGCTGTCCGGGGCTATGAAACGCAGTCTACCGGATGATTCTATGGGTTTTTCCAGCATGGTCAGGAATTTTTTCTCGACGAATGTGGCGCGACCGGGTTTGGTATGTGCCAAGGACTGCATCAGATGATCGATATTCCATCCCGATGCCTGAGCTGCAGCCGTCAGCATCGTACTTAGGCCCAGGAGCATCAGCAGGATCGCCGGCCCGAAATGGAAGGAGGTCCGGCCAGAAGCTGCGGCGAGTGGGGGTGTACTGCGTGACGTCGCCTGGTCCTTGAGAAAGGCCTTTTCCAGATGCGCCACGAGTATTCCTAGCCGGGTATCCAGCAGTTGCCGGAGCACTTTAGATATGGCCATGAGACTACTCCCTAACCTTATTGCCAGAAGTCAAAAAAATTAAACCAGTTATAAGGTGCCATATGACAGTACTTATCCAACAGGCTGACGTACTTTTCCATAGCCCGGTGCACGACGGCTTCCCGCTCGTCTCGTTCGACCTCAGTGAAATCAGCCAATGGTTCAAGAAAAATTTCATATTTCCCCGGTCCGGTATGCAGCCCGACCATAAAGAAAATCGGTCTGCGCAAGATCACCGCCACCCGGAATGGCCCGCTGGGCCAAAGGGCGGGCTTGCCCAGAAAGGTAATGGACTGCACCTTCTCCTTACCAAAAGAGCGATCACCCAGCAGACCAACCAATGCGCCGTTTTCCAGTTCTGCCTGAACGCGGATCATCGAATCCATACGGCCAGGGGGTATGATATTTTGTTCGGCCATCGGATTGATGGCTGAAAGCACCGCATTTAAACGCTGGGCGTTTTTCTCATACATCACCATGACCACGCGGGGACCAGGGTGCCCCTGGCCAACGCCCCTTAGCACCTCAAAACTGCCGAGATGTGCCCCAAGAAGCAATACCCCTTGTCCGGCGGCAACGGCCGTGTCGATAGCCTCTGGCTGATGTACATGTATGTCAAAGAGATCGAAACGATTGTTGAGCAAATCAATGCGGTCATGGATCGTTGCGGAAAATGTTAGCAAATGATGATATATCTGCCAGATATGTGCGGGTTGGCCGAGCACCCGCGTGAGGTACGCTCGAGATGATCGTCTGGCCGTTGGCGCAAACAAGAGAAAGTATCCGGCGATCAGATGCAATATGACACGGGCCTGGCGGCGGCCTAGCTTCATGGAAATCCAGGTGATTACCCGTAGCATGGCCATGCTTCCGCGCTCCGGATACTGTGTCCAGGACGGCTGGTTAGGGGGTATGGACGCCTGGTCTGTGGGGAGCATCAGCAGGTTGAGGTCTTTGCGGCAGGAGATAGATCACCAGCGGCTATCCTGCGGTTATTCGCGTGGATCTCAAAGTCGATGGACGCATCTGCTCTCGTATCGAAACATAGTGTCAGCACCTCCCCGGGGGATGCAGGGCTGTAAAATTTGGCCATGGTAATATGGCCTACCGTCATCATCGCGTGCCCAGTCGTAGACTCCACCGTATGAATGACCTCGTCAATAAGCATTACGCCGGGAACGATGGGATGCCCCGGGAAATGGCCAGCGAAGACCGGATGTTGCGCCGGGATGCTGAAGAAAACTTCATGGTGTGCCAGGATTATTCTCCTCTTTATGATGGTGCGCCGAGATCAGCAACTGAAACGCTTCGCGCGGTAATTTTCCGGTATTATTACGCGGTAGCGCATCCACAATCTGTAATGGCCGGGGAAGAAATGCCGGGTCGATGCGCTCACGCAGCTTGGCGTAAATCGAATGAGCATCTACTCCCGGTGCCACAACAAATGCAATCAAGCGCTTTACGCTGCCCGTTGCACCGTCGTCGGGCATAAAAAATACACCATCCTGTACCTCTGGGATGGAATTAAGCTGATGGTTTAGATAAGCCAGAGAGCTGCGTTTGCCAGCTATATTGACAAGGTCAGCGGTTCGACCATGAAGAAGAAAACGCTCATCGTTAATAATCTCCAGTCTGTCGCTGAGTTCCGTTGCTTGTTCCACATGTCCACCGCTTGCCCACACGCGCCCAAGTTGCGACGTCAAGCGCAGTTCCGGCAATAACGACCATTCATCGGTTTCTGCACTGCGCCGGGTGGCAATCTGGCCCGTTTCAGTGGACCCGTAGATTTCTTGCAGGGGGGCGTCGAAGCAGGTTTCCGCCTCTCTTGCCAGGTCTTGGGTCAATGGAGCCGTAGCGGAAATCAGCAAGTCGGCAGGTGGCAAAGGAGAACCCATACCCAGTAAAGCGCGGAGGTGAATTGGCGTGCTCACCAGCAATCGTGGGCGTGGCAGCAATGAAAGTTCAACGCAAATATCCGCAGGGTAAAAATATTGCGGTGCACTGAGGGCACCTCCACATTGTAAAACGATCAGTATGGTTGATTCGAAGCCGTACATATGCTGTGGTGGAACGGTACCAAGCACCGCATATGTACGGCCATCAAGTAAGCCCAGGCGCTGGGCTTCGGCGCGGACGCTTCCTACCAGCGCGCCCCAGGTTTTCAGATGGGGAACCGGGCTTCCGGTGGATCCGGAAGTGAATACATAACTTACCGGTAGGGTTTCCGGAAGGAGGGGGATCGGCAGATTGTGATTTGCCGCCGGTACGGGAGGTCCTTCAGGTAAGGAAAGTTGAGGTAGATCTATATCGTTATCACTATCGCTGAGGCAAAACACATCCGGAGCGAAGCGGACCATCTGGCTGATGGTTTCGTGTGTATATGTAGACGGCAACAGGCTTATTTTATTGGCAGTCATGGCCGCAGCAAGACCTACCATGAAGCGGTAACGGTCACGGCAAACGTTAAGAACATGTTTCCCGGGAAGAAGTATGGCACGAAGTTGCGCTACATCCGCTAAGAATTGATGCACGGTAATCGCTTCGCCATGACGAAATGCTACGATATCGCTCGCGGATTGATGGGTCATCAAGGGGAGACGGTTCATGGCCGGAGGTTGCCCATTGACTGAATATTACCGAAGTGGCCTGGGTTTGCTATTGCGCGATTGCTGTTTGCTCTTCGCGGTCTTGCCGGAATAATGGAAATAAGCACGAAGTCCTTCCACCATTCCGGAACGCTCGCCTACAGGGATGGTGCGACAGCGAACTATGTATTCAGCAAACAACATGGATGCCACCAGCGTCAGGGAAATGGTATTAGTCAATAGAAATAATAAATGATGTGGCGCAAATATAAAAATAATCAGGGGCAGGGCTGTCATTGTGGCGAAGAGAAATGTCCAGGCCGTTGTCACATGTCGAGTATAGAGAGCCACCTGTTCGCTCAGGGGCCCATGAACCAGGTCGGCAATTCTCGATATCATGGGGGTGCGCCCGGGAAGCAAGGTGATACCAAATACCATAGCCAATAGTGCGAAAATGCCACTCCTTTGAATCAGGTACGTCCAGTTTAGGTAGTGCACAAGGATGGTTTGGTAATGCCACAATGCTATACATCCAGCAATGATAGAGGCGAGGCCGATAACTCTGTAATGCATGCGCCACGATATAAATAAAAAAACAATAATGACGGGTGCGAAGGTGGACACCACTACCAATCCACCCGGGTGGGCCGAAGATATCCCCCGATAAGTGAGTATTTGGTAGCCGACAAAAATAAATAAGGAGAGCGCTACGCTCCAGTCCTTTGCCAACCTGCTGGTTGTCAAATTCTGACAAAATAGTTTAACGGTTTGGTTGCGCAGAAGTTTCACATATCTTGCCTTCTCAATCGTAAAAATAAATGTCCGCTACCAGAATTTGCCGTTACTGTTTTTCTGAATTTGGTTGTTGGCTGCTCAATTGATGTATTTCCCACGGAAATGGATGAAGCGCAACCCGGAGCCGGATTTGTCTTGAAGCTGTTATTTTTGACTCTTTGTACTTCCTGTAACGGATGGCTTATTCCCCTTGGCTGCTTCCCAAAATCCGATGGCCCCTGCCTTTACTGCGTGACCGATATCAACCGCCTCATGGGCGATGCCAAGTCCCACCGCCTTTCCCGCCTGGCCGATCTTGTGGACGGTTGAACCAACTGTCTGGCCGGCCTGCTCGGCTCCTTGCTTGAGACCTGTATTTTCTGCATATGCTGTGTCCGGGGACAGGAGCGAAACCAGAAATACGCAGACGTACGCCGGAATCACTGCGTTTACCATCTTTGCCTTGAGGCTGTTGTTCGTCACCTTGTGTCCATGCATCGCATGCACCTCCTTACCACCCATGTAATCCTACCCTAGAATTAGAGTTGCTTCCAACCGGAGTGGTTCAGAAACTTACCAGCTTAACGGCCAGTTATAGGCCTTTGTCCATGGCTAGGCACCGGGGCTGCGGTAGGCTTTGGCTTCGTCGCTTTGCAGGTCTCGCATGAGGATGTTCTTGGCCCAGCCATGGGACCTCCTCGTGCGCTACATCGTCGCCCAAATTACCCAATCACCGTGGTTACCCGATGGGGCGATTCCAGCTCTGGCAGAATCGTAACTGCTTTTTCTAGGTTAATGCGGCCGTCATAGGGTAGACTTCTGATCAAGCGGTTACGGGATGCGTTTCTTGTACTGCCAACGCTATCCAGAGGCCCGATAAGGCGACAATGCCGGCGGTCAGCCAGATAGCAGGAAGAATCTCATCACTCCATTGCGCCGCTAGGCCGAGCACCAGGCCGCCGATGGCGTAGCCCGTATCGCGCCAGTACCGGTAGGTGCCCAGAATTCGGCCACGCTCCAGCGGCGGAGCCACATCTGAGATGGCGGCGATCAGGTTGGGGTAGAGAAGAGCCATGCCCAGGCCCATGACGGCGGCGGTGATGATCCATCCCCTAAAACCGCCGACCAACGCGGTTCCCGCCAGACCGGCCGCCAGCAGGGAAAAGCCGAGGACCACCGGCGGCTTGCGGCCGATGCGGTCAGCCAGATGGCCTGTCCACAATTGGGATAGGCCCCAAATCATGGCATAGACCCCGGTAATCCAGCCGATACGCACGACACCCAATCCATGCAAGCGGAAAAAGACCGGGAAAAGCACCCAGACCAGGGTATCGGCGACCTTGTTGGCTACCCCTCCCTGGCACAGGGCGCGGTAGGTGACATCCCGAAAGGAGACGCGCACGAAGGTTGCCCACGCACTCGCTTTGGGGGCGAGGACTGGTGTTCCTGCCCGTTGCTGATTTTGCGCGTGCTCGGCGTGAACCCAGTGGATGGTGTCCTGTATCCACAAGAGCAGGATCAGCGCCAGGGCAATGACTACGAGCCCAAAACCCAACAGTGCCCAGCGCG
>DAIEIW010000022.1:0-11546 GCA_027351205.1 Acidithiobacillus sp. | reverse complement strand
ATGACAGGCAGGAGTGGGTTCATATCATGGGCAGTCACCAGTACAGCAATCTGTCGGGTACGCGTCAATCTACCAAGCAACGCCACCAGCGCATTGGCGCTGCCGAAATCCAGATTAGCCAAGGGCTCATCAAGAATGAGCAGGCGCGGCTGACGCACCAGGGCATGGGCGATAACCGCCCGCTGTTGCTGGCCACCGGAGAGTTCTCCAACTCGCTGATCCGCAAAGGCCTCTGCCCCGACCGCATGCAACGCCTGATCTACCAAGGCTTTTTTACGACCGGAAAACAGCGGCAGACCCAGGCGATGGCCATCCAGCCCCAACTGCACCAGATCTCTGGTCCGCAGGGGGATATCCGCATCAAAAGCGATTTTCTGGGGCACATAGCCGACCAGAGCACGGCGCTGACCAGCGGGCGCGCCATCCATCAAGGCCTGCCCCGCACGGATCGGCATCAGACCCAACAGACTGCGCAAAAGGGTCGTTTTGCCCGCGCCATTCTCACCGATCAGAGCGCAGAGCTGTCCCGGATAGAGGTCAAAACTGACATCCCGCAAAATACAGCGGCCGCCTAGATCCACGGAGAGATGGGCGACTGAAAGTATCGGATCAGACATTTCCCATGCCGGATTACTTCAGCGCGGTCGTCGAAGTGCCATGCTCCACCGCGTTACGCAGGGCATTCACCTCCGCAAGCATCCAGGACTGATAGTGGTAACCCGCCGGCATGGTTTCATAGACGCCGACCACGGGGATCTTCGCCGCCTGCGCCCGACTCAGGAAAGAAGCCGTCAATGAATTTGTCACCTGCTGATTATACACAAAGACTCTGACCTGATGCCGCTGCAGGAGCTGGTTCTGGGCGCTCACGTCCTGCGGCGCCGGGTCCGTACCGTTCATGATGGCTGCCTGCAGTTTCCAGGGCGTTTTGATGTCGCAACCCGCGGCTTCCAGCAAATAATCAGCGACGGGCTCCGTCACTGCCACCGGCGTGCCGCCAAAGCGGGTCTTGAAGCGAGCGATGGCCTGGTACCACGGTTTCAGAGAGGCATCGAACCTGCGCACATTGGCCGCGAAGGTGGCAGCATGGGCCGGATCCAGTTCGGTCAGGCTCGCCGCCACAGCCTGCGCCACCGCAGGCATGGTCTCCGGCTTGTACCAGAGGTGGGGGTTTGGGGTGTTTTCCGGCAGATGAAGCAGATCCTGGACGACGATCACCCTGCGCCGTACGTTCTGGTTTGTCCGCAAAATTTTCCGGGCCCAACCGTCATAGCCGACCCCGTTCCGCACCACGAGCTGCGCCGCGGCAAGCTCCCGGGCCACCGCAGGACTGGCTTCAAAGGCGTGCGGATCTGTGCCGGGGTTGCTCTGGATCGCGGTGACCGATACATATTTACCGCCGATCTGACTGATCACGTTGGCATATTGATTTTCCACCCCGACCGCATGAATGGTCGCTGCGGCAGCCACCTGCGCCATGCCCAGCCCAGCGCACAGGGCGATCAGCGACAGCAAGGCAGACAGCGGAGGGACACATGCATTCCGAAAGCCCAGGTCGGTCATTTTCAAATCCTCGGAAACGGCTGCCAAAGCCTGCGGCAGATGGCCGCACAACTTTTCATGCAACTGTGTTGCACAGTATGGAAATAGGGATTCAATGTCAATCTTCTGGTTCCGCATGTGATTCCGGGATGGAGTCGGCACCCCTTTCCGGCGGCACCATGCTCCCACCCCCAAGCTTCCCCTGCCCCGAAGCTTGGAGGTAAGATGACCGCATTGTTTCACCACCTTTGGAAAAGCACCCCATGAGCCAAGCCCCCCATTCTACGCTGGATACCAGCGTCCTGACCCAAATCGTTGATGACATGCTCAACCTCGCCCGCGAGCAGGGCGCCAGTGCGGCGGAGGCTTCCGCCAGCACCGGCAAAGGCTTGTCGGTAACCGTGCGCCTCGGGGAAGTGGAATCCATCGAATACCACCAGGACAAGGGGCTGGGAGTCACGGTCTATCTCGGTCAATCCAAAGGCAGCGCCTCCACCTCGGACTTTTCCCGCAAGGCCTTGTCAGAAACCGTTTCAGCGGCGCTCACCATTGCCCGGCATACGGCGGCAGACCCGTTTGCCGGGCTTGCCGATCCCGAACTTTTCGCTAAAACCTTCCCGGATCTGGACCTCTATCATCCCTGGTCTATAGATGCAGACAGCGCCGCTGATCTGGCGCGTCGTTGCGAGGCGGCCGCCCGTGACAGCGATCCGCGCATTCACAACTCCGAAGGCGGTAGCCTCGGCACCAGCGAGGGCACGTCGGTCTATGGCAATAGCCTGGGTTTCATGGGCAGCAGCCGCTCGTCGCGACACAGCCTGTCCTGCTCGGTGATTGCGGAAGACCGTAACGGCGGCATGCAACGGGACTACTGGTATGACGTGGCCCGTGCCGCCGATGCGCTGACGACTCCGGAAACCATCGGCAGGACCGCCGCGCAGCGCGCTCTGCGCCGCCTCGACGCCCGCAAGGTGCCCACCACCAAGGCCCCAGTGCTCTTTGAAAACCAAGTCGCGTCCAGCCTTATCGGTCACCTCGCCAGCGCCATCAGCGGCGGCAGCCTGTACCGCAAAAGTTCCTTTCTGGTGGACAGCCTTGGCAAACAGATATTCCCGGAACACGTCCGCGTATATGAAGAACCCTTACGGCGTCTTGGGTTGGGTAGCTGCAGTTTCGACGGCGAAGGGGTCGCCACCCGCAACCGCGACATCGTCTCCGGGGGCGTGCTGGAAGGCTACATCCTCGACAGTTACAGCGCCCGCAAATTAAAAATGAAGACCACGGGCAATGCGGGCGGTGCCCACAATCTCACCTTGCAGCCCGGCAAGGCATCTCTGGATGAACTGCTTCACCAGATGGGGCACGGCCTGCTGGTTACCGAGCTCATCGGCTTCGGTATCAACATGGTGACCGGTGATTACTCCCGGGGCGCCGCCGGCTTCTGGGTGGAGCATGGGGAGATCCAGTATCCCGTCGAAGAGATCACCATCGCCGGGACCTTGCAGGGCATGTTCCAGGGCATGCGCGCCGTGGGCAATGACCTGCTCATTCACGGCAACACCGGCTGCCCCTCCATCCTCATTGACGAGATGATGATTGCCGGCGACTAAGGACAAGGGCCAGCAACAGAAGAACTGAACTCAACAGCAGATAGGGGAGACTGCCCCAGCGCCCGAAGGGTGTTTCTCCGATCATCGGCTGGATGGCCCCGTTCAGAGTGCCCCCCACAAACTGGGGCAATTGCGAAATCACCCGCCCATGCGGCGAGATCAGGGCGGTAATGCCCGTATTGGTCGCGCGAACATCGGGTTTCTGCTCCTGCCGGGACTGCATGGCCGCCATCTGTAGACTTTGCGCGGCGGCGATGCTGTGGCCGTACCATGCATAATCACTGATATTCAAAAGAAAGGTGGCACCCTCCCTGACACCCTTGCGCACGTCCCGGGAGAAGGACTCTTCATAACAGATGGTCATACCGGCTTTCTGCCCGTCCACGGGCAAGGCGTAAGGCCCATCTCCAAAAGAGAAACTGCCCAGCCCAGGCAAAAAATGGTGTACCAGAGGCTCGAATAAAGCGGGCATCGGAATGTATTCTCCGAAGGGCACCAGATGCTCTTTCCGGTACCAGCGCAGCGGTGCGTTCCCGTCAATTTCCATGGCCGCGTTGTAATATTTGCGGTCGACGTTTTCGGGGATACCGATGAGTAGGATTTTGCGGTGCGTCGCTGACCATTGCTGCAACTGTTCGATCAGGCTTGGTATTTCGGTTTGAAAGAGAGGGAAGGCAGTCTCCGGAAGGACGATCAGCCGGGTATCGGGCGGCGTCTGCAAAATCATGCTTACGTAATGATGCAGGATGGCGCTGATCTTGGCGGCATTCCACTTCTCCGTGATGGCGATATTGCCCTGCAGCAGACTTACCCGCAGCGGCTTGCCTATGGGATGGGTGAAGGACGCGGACGCCGCCGCCAGGGCTGCCCCGGAAATCACCAGGAGCGATGCGACGCCGCCCAACAGCACCGGGCGGGACTGCCGCCATTGCAGCATATAGACCAGGAGGGCCGCCACCCCGGCCGTCGCCAGTCCCACTCCGTATTGCCCAAGCCAGGGCGCAAAGCCACCGAGGAAGGCATGGGTCTGGGTATATCCCGTCGCCAGCCAGGGGAAGCCCGTAAAGAGGCGTGCCCGCACCCATTCCATCAAAATCCACAATACCGGCAGGGCCAGCAACCGGCCCTTCCCGACAAAAAAGCGGCCCGCCAGCCATAAGGCCAACCCCGCGTAGACGGCGCAACAAGCCGCCAGCAAAGCGACGGCGGCGCCTGCCAGTGCCCAATTCATGTCGGCGAAATTATGCAAGGTAATGGCGATCCAACTCGTTCCCGCGGCAAAAGCAGCAAAACCGAAACCTGCGCCCAGAGCCGCCAGACGCAGTGGGCGCTCCTCCACGGTCGCCAGCCAGAAGAGGCCAAAAAGCAGGGCTATGGCCAGCGGCCACCAGGCGAAGGGCGCAAAGGCCAAAGGCCAGGCTGCACCCAAAATTAATGCGGCCAGAAGCCGCAGAGGAAAGGACGGTTTTTTCAACGCACCCACCTTCATGCACTACCCTGAGGCGTAGTTTCCGGCAGGGGGGCGCTGCGCGGCGGCGTGACCCGCAAAATCTGCACCCGTTTACGATCCGCCCGCAATACTTCCAGCCGCAAATCACCCTCCTCCACGACTTCGCCCGTGCGCGGCACATGCCCCAGGGCTGCCGCCACCCATCCACCCAGCGTGTCGGCGTGTCCATCCTCCAGGTGTGTCACAAAATGTGCATTAAACTCTTCCAGAGGAATCAGGGCATTTACCAGAAAGTCGCCATCTTCGCGCGGTGCAATCATCACGTCCTCGTCAATATCGTATTCATCCTCGATTTCACCGACGATGATTTCCAGCACGTCCTCGATAGTGATCAGGCCAGCAACGCCACCATATTCATCCACGACCACGGCCATGTGATGCCGGCCTGTACGGAACTCGTAGAGCAGATGATCCAGGTGCTTGCTCTCGGGAATGAAGGTCGCCGGGCGGAGCAGATCAGTCAGCCGCAGCGCTGGCACATTTCCACGACATCCTCGTAAAAGGTCCTTGGCCAGGAGAATGCCGCGCACATCATCACGGTCATGCCCCACCACCGGAAAGCGCGAGTGACCCACCTCCGATACCCGGGCGATAATCTCGGCCAGCGGCATGTCCAGTTCGATCACCTCCATCTGCGCACGGGGGATCATGACATCCCGCACCGTGAGCTCGCCCATGCGGAAAATGCCGTCCACCATCCGTGCCGCTTCGGCGTCGATGATCTGCCGCTCGCCCGCCTCACGGATCAGTTCCAAGAGGGTATCCTGATCCTCCACGTTGCCACGCAAAGACTGAGTAAAACGTTCCCACCAGCCCCGCGGCCGTTCCTGGCTACTGCGATCTTCACTCATGCATTTGGTTCAGGTAAGGGTCGGCCACACCCATTTCGGCCAGCAACCGGGTTTCCAGCGCCTCCATCTCCTGCGCGTCGGCGGCCAGTTCATGGTCGTAGCCGAGGAGGTGGAGGGTGCTGTGAATAAGCAGATGACGATAATGGTCGCGCAGACTCTTACCCTGCGCCGCAGCTTCGCGCCCAACCAGCGCCGGGGCAATGACGATATCCCCCAGCAGGTCTCGGCGGAACAACGCCGGCAGCGCATCCTGCGGAAAGGACAGGCAGTTGGTCGGCGCGGCCTTGTGCCGGTACCCCACATTCAAGGCCGCCATTTCTGCGTCCCCTACAAATGTCAGGGACAACTCGCGTATCCGGTCATCTGCGGATACCCGCGCTGAAGGGGCGGAGAGCGCCTGCAGAATCGACCGACGCGCCTCATCACGGGGCGGCAGCGGCATGGCCGCGACCACATCATCCACGGCCATGCGCAGATATAGGCGGCTCACGGTTTCTCTCCGAATCGGTCGTAGGCTTCCACGATCCGTGCCACCAGCGGGTGGCGCACCACATCGGCGCTTTCAAAAAACACCATATCGATACCCGGCATATTCCCCAGTACATCCATGGCCTGTACCAACCCGGAAAGCTGTCCGCGAGGCAGATCCACCTGGGTCACGTCGCCGGTCACCACGACTTTGGCACCAAAACCCATCCTGGTCAGGAACATTTTCATCTGTTCCGGGGTGGTATTCTGCGCCTCATCCAGAATGATGAAGGCATCGTTGAGGGTGCGCCCGCGCATGTAGGCAAGAGGCGCCACTTCGATTACCTGCCGCTCCATCAGCTTGGCGACCTTCTCATAACCCAGCATTTCATGAAGCGCATCGTAAAGCGGGCGGAGGTAAGGGTCGACCTTTTCACTCAGAGACCCGGGCAGAAAACCAAGACGCTCCCCCGCTTCCACGGCAGGCCGGACCAACACCAGACGTCGCACCTGATTGCTGTCCATCTGCTCCACCGCCGCCGCGACGGCCAGATAGGTCTTGCCGGTACCGGCGGGGCCGATACCGAAGGTAAGGTCATTATGGCGGATGGACTCCAGATAATGGCGCTGCCGTTGCCCGCGGCCGCGGATCACCCCCTTCAGGGTCTGTACGCCCGCAGACTCCACCGTCGCGGCGCCGGTCTCAGCCTCCAGTTGTACATTCTGGATGCTGTGGTGCACCCAGTGACTGGACAGGGAGCGCCCCTGGCGCACCTGGGCATACAGGTGGGAGAGCACATCCTGCGCCGCCTGCACGGAAGCAGCCGGACCTGTGATATGGAAGCGCGTCCCGCGGGGGAGTATCACCACCCCGAGGCGGGATTCGATCTGCTTGATGTGACTGTCCAGTTCGCCGGAGAGTTCGGACAGCATGGCGGCACTGGCATGTTCAGCGATGAAATCGCTGTGGCTGATATTCTGCGTCTTACCCGGAGGCTCCATAGGGCTATACGGCAAGGCGCTGGCTCGTCGGCGCCACGTGCGCCGCGCGCCCGCGCAGACTGTTGGGCAACGCCGCCGTAATTTCGACATCCAGCATCTGTCCGACCCAATCCATGGACCCCGCCAAATTGACTGCACGATTGCAGGCAGTTTTCCCCGTCAGTTCCTGCGCATCGCGGCGCGACGGCCCCGTTATCAGGACCGCCTGCTGCGTGCCCACCAGCGCTTGTGCGTAGCCCTGCGCCAACCCGTTGATGCGTCCCTGCAATACCGCCAGACGATCTTCCTTGATTGCCTCCGGCACGCTGTCCTTCAGTTTCAGCGCCGGGGTATTGGGGCGCTGGCTGTATTTGAAGGAAAACGACTGGTCGAAGCGCACCGCATCGATCAATTCCATGGTCGCGGCAAAATCTGCATCGGTTTCACCCGGAAAACCGACGATGAAATCCGAAGAAATCTGGATACCCGGACGGGCGGCACGCAGACGGTCAATTTTGTCCAGATACTGCCCGACCGTATGCTTGCGGTGCATCCGCCGCAAGATGCGATCCGATCCGCTCTGCACCGGCAGGTGTAAATGCGGCGCGAGAATACCGATACTGCCGTGCGCGGCGATCAATTCATCATCGAGGTTGGCGGGATGGGACGTGGTGTAACGCAGGCGCAGCAAACCGGGAATCCGCGCCAGGCGTTCCAGCAGATCGGCCAGGCCGCCCTCGCCCACCAGTCCCGTCGCGCCCCGGTAGGCATTGACATTCTGCCCCAGCAGGGTGATCTCGCGCACCCCCTGCTCCACCAGCCCACGCACTTCACGCAGGATATCAGGCATGCTGCGGCTGTATTCCCGCCCCCGAGTATGGGGCACCACACAGAAGGTACAGAATTTGTCGCAACCTTCCTGGATGGTGACAAAGGCGGTGGCGCCGTCGCGTCCCGGCCGTTGCGGCAGATAATCAAATTTTTCCAGCATCGGAAAGGCAATATCCACCTGCGGACGGCGCTCGGCTAGACAGGCATCCAGCAAATCCGGCAACCGGTGCAGCGTCTGCGGTCCGAACACCAGGTCCACGTAAGGGGCGCGCCGCCTTAGCCGCTCTCCCTCTTGGCTGGCCACGCAGCCCCCTACACCGATCACCACCGCCGGGCGCCTTTCCTTGAAAGGGCGCCAGAAGCCGAGCTGGGTAAAGACCTTGTCTTCGGCTTTTTCACGGATGGAGCAGGTGTTGAGCAGGAGCACATCGGCAAGCACCGGATCGTCCACCAGACGCAGGCCATGACTAACCGCAAGCGTATCCGCCATGCGCTCGGAGTCATACTCGTTCATCTGACAGCCGTAAGTCTTGATATACAGGTTCTGCAATGCATTCCCGGAAGGAGTGAGAACTTAATAAATGATGATAGGGCCACCCCGCAGGATTGACAAGGGGCAGCCCAGGGGCCACACATCACCCCAGGCCCAGCGCGGATTTCAGCAGGAAGTGAAAACGCTGATCATCCTGAACACTGCCCAGCAGCCCAAAACGGGTAGCCACCGTAGTAACCTGTGGCCCCTTCGACGTAACCGTTATGTCCACCAGTGTGTGCCCGGTACGCGCATGGATGACGCTGCCCCGGGAGGGACCGCCTGCACTTCCGGTCCCCAGGATGACGCAATGCATCTGCCCCAACACCCGGGTGGCCGCGGTGAGAGTAGGCTGAAACGGTCTCGGGTAATAGTGGATGCTCTGGCCTGTATAAACGGCCGCCAGCGGCCCGCTCTCCGTGCTGCAGGCGCTGAGCCAGAGCGGGGACAGTATCATCATGCTGAGCAGGAGCCATCGCTTATTCATATCCATCCTCAATTTGACCAGGAAACCAACTCCCCACTGCGCGAGTATAGCGTAAAAGCGGTTCGGCATGACGCCATCCGCAGCGCCATGCTACAATACGCGCCGTTCATTCTGCGACGCGCTGGCCCGCGTTTTGCCTCCACTGGTGGAGAAAGCCCATGTCCCGATTTTCCGGGCCGATGTCCCAGGCTTGGCACTTTACCCGCGAGTTTTTACGCGACCCCCATACTATTGGGGCGGTGCTGCCCAGTTCACCCTTCCTCGCCCGGCGGATGGCCACCATGGTGCCGCAGGGGTCCGGCTTGGTGGTAGAATTGGGGCCGGGCATGGGTCCGGTGACCAAAGCCCTGCTGGAAGCCGGTATTCCGCCGGAAGACCTGGTCCTTGTCGAGCAGGCGCCGACCATGGTCCGCCACTTGCGTCAGCGTTATCCGGAAATAGAGGTCATCGAGGGGGATGCCGCCCACATCCAGCACCTTGTGGCGCATCGCGGGCCGGTTCGCGCCGTGGTATCCAGCCTGCCGCTGCGTAGTATTCCCAAAGCGGTAGTCGAACGTATCTTCCAGCAACTTCCCGGGATCAGCCGGCACGGCACGGTCTTCATCCAGTTTACGTACCACTTCCGTACCTCCTGCCAGGGACTACCAGCCGAGTTTCGCCGCAGTCGCGTCGCCATGGTCTGGCGCAACGTTCCACCGGCACGGGTAGACACCTTCATTTACCACCCCCCGCAGAAGGACGGATTCGAGCGTGACGGGTGATAAAGGAAAGGCGGTCGTAATGCTGCGTGACCAAGAGGCACAACATGCCATATCCGTATTGCGCAGGGGATCGCTGCCGCACGCCACGATGATGGTCGGCAATCCCCCTGCCCTGCGCCATGCTCCCCGCGCAATCTGGCCCTGGCTCACCCTGCCTGCCTCGCTCACCGCCGCTCTGCAACGGGCTTATGGAAAAGTGCACACAGTGCGGGCGCTGCTGCTGGATAGCGGACGAGCGAACCCTTCGCCGATCGAGCGCAGCATTTTGTGCATGCATCGCGGCGAGCGGATTTTCTGGCGCGAGGTACTCCTGCACGGTGGTGACCCGGCATATCCGGCACTCTGGGCACGCACCACCATTCCTTTGCGAGGACTGCGCCACGGTCTGTTACCCCTGACCCGCCATGGCACGCGCCCCATCGGCAACACCTTATTCCGCCACCGCCGGTTGCGGCGCTCCCCGATTCAGGCCGGGAGCCAGCCACGGTTTGGCCAGCGACGCTGGCAGCGGCGCTCCGTATTGCGGCGCGGCAGCGCAGGCGTGCTGGTAGAAGAGCACTTTCTGCCGGATCTGCCGTGCTGGGCTGGGCGGGGACGACGCTGATGCAAGCGCCCTCGCCGCTCCGTCAGCGCCTGCGCGCTTATGCAGGCCTGATGCGCGTGGATCGTCCCATCGGTACCCTGCTCCTGCTCTGGCCCACCTACTGGGGACTCTGGCTTGCCGCAAAGGGCACTCCATCACTCCGCCTCTTCCTGATTTTCACTGTCGGCACCTGGCTGACGCGCTCGGCAGGTTGTGTGATCAATGATTATTTTGACCGTGATTTCGACCGACAGGTAGCCCGCACCTGCCAGCGCCCCCTGGCGGCAAGCCTGATCACTCCACAAGAGGCACTGCGCTTATTTGTCATCCTGTGCCTGCTGGCCGCCGCCCTCCTGCCCCTCCTCAACTGGCTGACCATCGGGTTATCCGCGGGCGCAGTGCTCATCACCATTACCTACCCCTTGTTCAAGCGCTTCACCCATCTCCCGCAAGCCTATCTGGGCATCGCTTTTTCCTTTGGCATACCCATGGCCTTTGCCGCGACCCTCAACCAGGTGCCCACGCTCGCCTGGTGGCTGATGCTGGCCAATGCCTGCTGGGTCGTAGCCTATGACACGGCCTACGCCATGGCGGACCGTCCCGACGACATCAAAGCGGGGATCAAGTCGACCGCCATTCTTTTTGGACGCTTCGACCGTCACGCCATTGCCGGCCTGCAGGCGGTCATGCTGATCCTCTTCATCGGGATAGGTGTCGCCCAGGCCATGCACTGGCCTTACTGGATCGCCCTGGCGGGTGCCGCTGTTCTCGCGGCCTATGAGCAGACGCTGCTCGGCGGCGACCGGGATCAGGCTTTCCGCGCCTTTCTGCACAACAACTGGATTGGACTGCTACTCTTTTGGGGGATTGTCGCGGGCCTCGCGCCGGGCGGAGTATCCACCGTTCTGCCCGGAGCGGCATGATGACCGACCATTCCGGTGCTGCCCAGATGCCACCGAAGCATCTTGAAAACGACCATTGACAAACTTATACACAGTTTACTCATACATCGGAGCAAGTCGGATGCCTCCCGCCAGACCTCTGATGTTGGCTGGCAATTCATTGTTGTATATATGTTTTTTGTTTGCACCTTTTTTAGGCGTATACCCTAACGCCTTGAAGGACAGGGGGTCTGGGACTTTTCAGGATGCTCATACACAGACTTATCCACAGAAGTTGTGGGCAACTTCGTGAATGCTGAAAACACCTGCATTCAGATCGCCGTGATGGTGCCACTTCGCCGCATCTTTTCCTATGCCCCGCCGCCAGAGAGTCGTCTGCAACCGGGCATGCGGGTACGAGTGCCTTTCGGCAAAGGCAGTCGGGTTGGCATCGTTCTCGGGTATGCCAGTTGCCCGCCCGATGTAACCCTCAAGCCCATCGGCCAGGT
>DAIEIW010000019.1:0-24280 GCA_027351205.1 Acidithiobacillus sp. | reverse complement strand
GAATGCGCATGTCGAAAAGACCATGACGGACGATCTGGTGGATCATGTGGTCAAGAAAGGGTAATCCGGTGTGCAGGTCGGCCTGCCCGGAACCATCGAGATTCAGGGTGACACGGATCTGGGTTTCGAGGGTGTTTCTTTCGACCTCGGCTTGGCGCGGATTCACAGTAAGGACTCCAGTACGGCCAGAAAGCGGTCATTTTCAGCGGGAGTGCCGACACTGACCCGTAGATATTCGCCGAGGCGAGGGTGGCCTGTAAAGGCTTTAATGAGCACTCCACCCGCGCGCAGGCCTGAGAACAGCACCGCTGCCCGCCCCGGGGCGTGAAAGAGCAGGAAATTGGCGGCGCTGGGCCAGACCGAAAGACCGCAGGCACTGATGGCCTTGAAGAGCCGTTCCCTCTCGACACGCAGAACTTCGGCCTGGGCATTCAGCACTTCGGTGTGACGCAGGTAGAAGGACGCACTGCGCTGGGTGAGTACATTGATATTGTAAGGCAGGCGCAGCTTGTCCAGTTCCTGAATCCACGCGGCGGGTCCCGCAAGCATCCCCAGCCGCAGCCCCGCCAGACCCTCCTTGGACATGGTGCGCAGCAAGAGGAGGTTGGGGGTGCGTCCCAGGTGATCGGCAAAGGTTCTCTGACTGAAAGCGTGATAGGCCTCATCCACCACCACCAGGCCCGGCGCTGCAGCGACAATGGCTTCCAGGTCGGTCTCGGGGAAAAGGCTGCCGCTGGGATTGTTGGGCCAGTCGAGAAAAATGACGGCGGGTTGTTGCGCGGCGATGGCCGCCAGCATGCCCGGAAGGTCGAGCTGGAAGTCCACATCCAGGGGAATGCCCACAAAAGGCAGGCCAAGCTGCTGCGCCAGCAGCCGGTACATGACAAAACTGGGGTCTACCGCCATGATGGGGCGTCGGCTGCCTGCTACTGCGGTCACCAGAATCTGGATCAACTCATCGGAGCCGTTACCGAGCATGAGTTCTATTCCGGCAGGCAGGCCGATGTGGGCCTTGAGCCCCTCCATGAGGAGGGTCGGGTGTGCGTCGGGATAGCGATGGAGGGGCGCGTCGGCCAGGCTCTCCAGCCATCGTTCACGCAAGGCCGCCGGTAAGCCATAGGGGTTCTCCATGACATCAAGCTTGATGAGCCCCTCACCGTCTGCCACCGCATAGGCCTTGCTGGCCAGCAGCTCCGGGCGGAGCAGGCCCTGCATCAGGGCGGTCGTGGCGCTGTCGCTCACGATCCGGCCTCGGGGATGCGGCAGGCTGCCGAACGGGCATGGGCGGTCAGGCCTTCGCCCAGGGCGAGCCGTTCGGCGATCTGCCCCAGTCGCGCGGCGCCGGCGGGGCTGCTGTGAATGAGGCTGCTCCGCTTGACGAAATCATAGACGCCGAGGGGCGAGGAAAAACGTGCGCTGCCGCCCGTGGGCAGCACATGGTTGGGGCCGGCCACGTAGTCGCCGAGGGCCTCACAACTATGGATACCCATGAAGATGGCCCCGGCATTGTGGATGTCCGCCAGCCAGTCTTCGGGATTCTGCACCGCCAGTTCCAGGTGCTCCGGCGCGATACGGTCGGCAATGGCGCAGGCCTCGGCACGGTCTCGCACACGAATCACCGCCCCTCGGTCTGCCCAGCTCTTGCGGGCGATGGGTGCGCGGTCGAGCACATCGAGGGCGGTATCCACCGCGTTCACCACCGACTCGATGTGGGCGTTGTCCCAACTGATGAAAATACTCTGGGCAATCTCATCATGCTCTGCCTGTGAGAGCAGGTCCCAGGCCAACCATTCTGCCGGTGCCGAGCCATCGCTGATCACGAGGATTTCGCTGGGTCCGGCAATCATATCGATGCCTACCCGACCAAAGACCATGCGCTTGGCGGTGGCCACATAGATATTGCCGGGGCCGACAATCTTGTCTACCGCGGGGACGCTCTCGGTACCGTAGGCGAGCGCCGCCACTGCCTGCGCGCCGCCGATGCAGAACACCCGGTCCACCCCGGCAATGGCGGCTGCGGCCAGCACCCAGGGATTCACCTGCCCCTGCGGGGTGGGTACGGTCATGATGATTTCCTTCACGCCCGCCACGTGTGCGGGAATGGCATTCATCAGCACGGAACTGGGATAAGCCGCCTTGCCGCCGGGTACGTAAATTCCCACCCGGGCCAGGGGCAGGATGCGCTGTCCGAGCACCGTGCCGTCGGCCTCGGTAAAGGTCCAGCCTTCACTGCGCTGGTGCTCGTGGTAACTGCGGATACGTTGCGCCGCTTCTTCCAGGGCAGCCCGCTGGGTGGGTTCCAGACCGTGGAGCGCTGCATCCCAGGCGCTGCGGGGGATTTCCAAATCAGCGGCGGAAGCTGTCGTCACCCCATCAAAGCGCTCAGTGTACTCGCGTAGCGCCGCATCGCCCCGATCGCGGACGGCGGCGACGATCTCTCGTACCCGCACCTCGATCTGCGGATCGAGATTGGCATCCCAATCATGCAGCGCGTGAAACTGTTGGGCGAAATCAGGGTCGCTGGTATCCAGACGGTTCATGGCGTGACTTGCGCCTCCAGTTGGCTGATGAGAGTTTCGATGGCACGGCGTTTGAGTTTCATGGCGGCGCGATTGACCACCAGACGGCTGGAAATGGGCATGATTTCTTCCACTTCCACCAGCCCGTTTTCCTTGAGCGTTCGGCCGCTGGATACCAGGTCTACAATACGATCCGCCAATCCGACCAGAGGAGCCAGTTCCATGCTGCCGTACAGTTTGATGATTTCCGTCTGCACGCCGCGACTGTGGAAATAATGGCGGGTGATGTGCGGATATTTGGTGGCGATACGCACCCGCTCCCAGCTTTGCGGCGCGTCATTGGCGGCCATTGCGGCTGGTTCGGCCACCGCCATGTGGCAGATTCCTATGCGCAGGTCCAGGGGCTCGTAAAGGTCCAGGCCCTCCTGCTCCAGCAGCACATCCTTACCGGCGATACCCACGTCGGCAGCGCCCCAGGTCACATAGGTGGGCACATCGCTGGCGCGGATCACCAGAAAGCGCACTGTGGGATCGGTGCTGGGGATGACCAGCTTGCGGGATTCCTCAGGATCTTCCGCCAGATGGATGCCGGCGCCCGCAAAGAGGGGAATGGCTTCCTGCAGAATCCGTCCCTTGGACAGTGCGATGGTAATGCCTGTACTCATGCGACACTCCTGGCGTTGCTTATCCGGCGGATATCTGCACCGAGGGCGCTGAGCTTCTCTTCGATGACCTCGTAGCCACGATCCAGATGATAGATACGGTCGATGAGGGTTTCGCCCTCCGCCACCAGTCCGGCCAGGACCAGCGACGCCGATGCCCGCAGATCGGTTGCCATCACGGGGGCGCCGCGCAAACGCTGTACCCCCCGCACCACGGCGGTTTTGCCATCGGCATTGATGTCGGCACCCAGCCGCTGCAACTCGGAGACGTGCATGAAGCGATTCTCGAAGATGGTTTCGGTGATGACGCTGCTCCCTTCGGCAATGCAGTTCATCGCCATGAACTGCGCCTGCATGTCCGTGGGGAAGGCCGGAAAGGGCGCAGTGCGGACATCCACTGCCTGTGGCCGCCGTTTCATGCGGATGCGGATCGTGTCTGCCCCGGTCGTGACTTCGGCCCCTGCTTCCCTCAGTTTGAGGAGGACGCTCTCCAGAAGGCCCGCGTCGGTGCGCTTGAGGCAGACGTCACCGCCAGTCATCGCCGCAGCCACCAGGTAAGTACCGGTCTCGATGCGGTCAGGCACAACGCTGTGTTCGGCGCCATGCAGCTCCGCCACTCCCTCGATCTCGATGACCGACGTTCCGGCCCCGGAAATGCGCGCACCCATGGCTGACAGACAACGGGCGAGATCGACGATTTCCGGTTCGCGGGCGGCATTTTCCAGAATGGTGCGCCCCTCGGCGAGGGTGGCTGCCATGAGCAGGTTTTCCGTACCGGTGACGGAGACCATCTCCATAACGACGCGGGCGCCGCGCAGGCGCACTGCCTGCGCTTTAATGAAACCGTCCTCTACGGTGATTTCGGCACCCAAAGCCTGCAGGCCGCTGAGATGGACACTCACCGGGCGGCTGCCGATGGCGCAGCCACCGGGCAGGCTCACTTCTGCCGATCCGTGTCGGGCCAGCAATGGCCCGAGTACCAGTATCGAGGCCCGCATGGTCTTCACCAGTTCATAAGGAGCGACGACCGAATGTACCGGGCGTGGATCGACTTCAATCCCGAGCTGGCCGTCCACCAGCACCCTTGCACCGAGCGTACTCAACAACTCCAGGGTCGTGGTGATGTCCCGCAGATGCGGAATATTGCACAGCCGCACCGGCTCGCGCGCCAGCAGGGTGGCAGCGAGACAGGGCAAGGCCGCGTTTTTGGCCCCGGAAATCCGCAACTCACCACGCAGGGGGCCATTGCCACGCAGCAGCAGCTTATCCATGGGCCCGAATCAGCTCGCGCTGGCAGCTTGGGCGCTATCGACCAGTTTCTGCAATTCGCCCTGCTGATAGAGATCGGACATGATGTCCGAGCCACCGACAAACTCACCCTGAATGTAGAGCTGGGGAATGGTCGGCCAGTTGGAATACTGCTTGATGCCGTCGCGAATCTGCGGGTCGGCCAGCACGTCCACCGTAAAGAGTTCCTTGACGCCTGACTGCTGCAGCAGTTGCACGGCACGGGCCGAGAAACCGCATTGCGGTGCTCGCGGGTTGCCCTTCATGTAAAGCACGATCGGGTGTTTCTGGACCTGTTCCTGAATGAGTTCCTGAATCGTTGCCATGGTTATCCTCGCTGAATTAGGGGGGGCGGCTAATGGACTGCCGGGTGACGGATCTGTTGTGCCTGCTCGGGAGTCAGGGTGCGCAGCGAGAGGGCGTGAATTTCCTCGCGCATACGGTCGCCCAGCGCATCATAAACCATTTGATGCCGCTTGATGAGGGAAAGCCCGGCAAAAGCCGGGGAAACGACCAGCGCCTCGAAGTGCGTGCCGTCCTCTCCCAGAACTTCGACAAGCGCATCGGGAAGCCGCTGCTGAATGAGTGATTTGATCGTATCGGGGTTCATGAGGTGTAGTGTAACGTAAAAAAGCCGCCGTGTGATGTGGCCACTTCGCCCGGCCATGCCGCGCAGAGCGGACAGCAATCAAGGGCGCCTACTGGCGCAATTTGTAACCACGCGCCAGCAGTTGCCAGGCAAGGAGACCGGTCCCGCCGGCGAAGGCGACGCTGACGCCTAGGCAGGCCCAGACGCTCACGTCGGAATCCGCAAAAAAACCATAGCGAAAACCGTCGATGATATAAAAAAATGGGTTGAACAGGGATAGCTGCCGCCATGCGCCGGGCAGGGATTGTACCGAGTAAAATACCCCGGCGAGAAAGGTCAGCGGCATGATGACAAAATTCTGAAAACCGGCAATCTGATCAAATTTTTCTGCCCAGAGCCCGGCGACCAGGCCCAGCGCGCCCATACCACTGGCGCCCAGTAGAGTAAACAGGATGATCCACAAGGGGTGCAGCAATGGAATGTGCAGGAAGATCAGCGCCAGGGCCAAAATAGCCAGACCTACCAATGCCCCCCGCAGCACCGATGCGGCAACCATGGCCACGAAAATCTCGGTGGGGCCGAGCGGACTGAGCAGCAGAAAAACGATATTGCCCGTCACCTTGGACTGGATCAGGCTGGAAGAACTGTTGGCGAAGGCATTTTGCAGGACCGACATCATCATCAGGCCGGGGACGATGAACGCCGTGTAGCTGACCCCCGGATAGACGGAAACGTGACTGCCCAGGGCGTTCCCGAAAACCACCAAGTAGAGGATGGTGGTAATCAGAGGCGCGGCGATGGTTTGCAGCCAGACCTTGCTGAAGCGTAGCGATTCCTTGTAAAACAGGGTCCAGGTCGGCGCGAAGTGGGCGCCGCCTGTCACCGCCGCCTGTAATTCGCCGAAAGGCTCAGGCATCGCTGCTGCGCAGGCCGGGCTCGAGTATCTCGACGTAGGCGCCGTCGCGGATACGGCGCTGCCACTCGTCCATGCGCTCGTGGACGATGCGGTTGAACAGTTGCATGCGCGCGGCCGCCATGATCTGTTTCTCTTCAACCGCCTGCTGGCGCTGAGCTTGGGAGTGCAGAATATAAATCGCATTCCCTTCGCGGATGGGGTTGCTGACTCCGCCGGGTTGCAGGGTGAGCAGGGTGCGTTCAAGGCTGTCAGGCAACTGCCCGGGAGCGACCCAGCCCATTTCGCCGCCATTGGTGGCGGTGCGCGGATCCTGGCTATAGCTACGCGCGAGTTCAGAGAAGCGGGTACCGCTTTGCAATGCCTGCTGGATATCCTGAGCACGCGCCTCGGCCTCCTGCAATTGCAGGCTGTTGCCGGCACGCAGGACGATCATGGCGGTTTTGACCTCGGTGACCGTCGGCTGACCGTGTTTGACATCCAGCAACTTGAAAATATGAAAGCCGGTGGGCCCGGGAATGACGGGACTGATTTCGCCCACCTTCAACTGGAGGAGTGTCTGGGCCACTGCCGGAGGCAGTTCACCCGCCTTTATCCAGCCGAGGCGGCCGCCTTGCAGGGCATCGTGGCCGCTGCTGACCTGTGTGGCAATGTGCCCAAATCTCTCGCCCGCCAGCACGCGATCACGCGCCTGTTCGGCATCGCGCCGCACCGCGCTGACGGCGTCCGGCGTCGGGTTGTCCGGCAACGGGATGAATATCTGCTGCAGGTCGAAACTCACGCCACCCATTTCCTTGAGCTGTTGCGCGAAGGTTTTCACCTCATCGGGTCCTATGTGGACCCGGTTCTCCACTTCCTGCTGCATAAGGCGATCTACAAGAATGCGATCCTTGAGGTCATGGGTGAAGCGCTCCCACGACTGTCCCTGGTTGGCCAGCGCTTGGCGTAACTGGTCAGGGGTGAGGTGGTTGGCCTGGGCGAGGTTGCTGATGGCCTGATCCAGCGTGGCCTTGTCCACCTTGATCCCGGCGCGGTGCGCAATCTGCAGTTCGATGTCCTGGAGGATCATCTGCTGCAGCACCTGGCGGCGCAGGATATCCTCGGGAGGCATGGCGTTGGGGTCTTGCGTCTGCAGGCGGGCCCGTACGGCGCCAACCCGTTGCTCCAGTTGCATGGAGGTGATGATATTGTCGTTCACCACCGCAACGACCTTGTCCAGATTCTGGGTGTTTTGGGGGAGCGCCGCCGCCGCCGGTGCTTCGGCAGAAAGTTCGGAATAGGTATGGGTTGTCGTACGGGGCGCCATCGCGGGCGTGGTCGGCAGCAGCGTGTCGCGGTTGAGAAAAGGTGTGGTCGCCCAGGCCAGAACCGGAGCGGTCCCCAGGGCGATACCCAGGGCGAGTAGGATAGGACGGCATTTGAGGGACATCAAAACTCCATGCTGGCGCCCGGCACATACTGGCTGAGCAAAGCGTTTGAGGCGTTGCCGAGGCTGGTCAGGCCACGCAACACAATCTCCAGATAAACCGCGTTATTGGACTGCCCGCCAAGAAGGATCTGATGATAAACCATCATATGGGCCGCCCAGCAGCCGCCATCATAGCCGATCCCCACGAGCTCCTCCAGAGGCTTGCGGTCGGTGACATCGTACTGATAACTGGCGAGCGCCTGACAGCGCTTATAGATGGGCCAGGCTCCGGAAATGCCGGTCTGATCCACGAAACCACGGGTGAAACGATAATCGAGGTTGATGACGCGCTGCGGACCGGGCAGCCACTGGGCGCGCAGGTTGAGCCGCTCGAGGTGGCTCCAGAGGGCGTTGGTCTGTGAATTGGCGATAAGGTTGATGTCCGGAAGGGGGGCGTATTGTCCCTCAAAAAAATAGTTGGACTGCTGATTCTGGGGGACGATATCTCCGGCGAGGTTGATCTGGCGGTGGTTGAAGTAGCGGATCTGGCCGACGGCGGCCTGCCAGAGCTGGCGGCCACTGGGGGTGAGCCAGGTGCCGCGTAGTCCCAGCGCTACTTGGTTGGCGGCATTGATGCGGTCGGCGCCGGTATAGAGGCTGTTATCCTCAAAAATCATCGGGAAGTCCTGGTAGGGCTGGCTGGCATCAAAAATGGGGATGTTGCTCTGGGCCTGCAGGGGAATGTAGGTGTATTTGAACAGGGGTTGCAGCAACGCCGTACTGCCGTTGCTGCCATAACGGACAAAATTGAGGCCGCCCTTGAGGCTGAGCGCCGGCAGGGTGCGGTTGACGGCGCGCGCGTAGGGCGCATTGTGCTGAATCTGATAGTGGCTGTAGTAGAGCCGGGCTCGTGGTTCCAGGAAGCCCCAGCCACGGCTGAAGCGCCAGCCAAGGGTGGGGGTGAGGTCGAGGCGTTGGCCTGTGGGGCCCGTAGAAGCGGAGAAATAATTGAAGCTGCTGTGCCAGTCGAAATAGCCATTGCGTCCTACGCGCCAATAGCCATCGGCAAACAAACGCGGGAGCTGGGAGTAGGGCGCAGCGCCGCCGGGCGCGAGTTCCTGGTAGCCCTGAAGAGTGGCGCCCGCACTGATGTGCGCGTCGTTGTAGTAGAGTCCGCCCGAGGAGGAAATATAGGGCGCGTTGCCTATGCCACCCACGAAACTGCTGCCGAAACCTGCCGCGCCACCAAAATCCGAAAGGAAATTTTTGTAACTGACGTGGTTGTAATCGGCGTTGAAGCTGAATCCGTCGCCCAGATTCTGGTTATGCTGCCAGGAGATCGCCCAGACATTCCTGTGGGTCAACTGATCGGACGGGAGCAAATCCAGGTAGAGCTTGCCGCTGTAATTCGGTTCCAGATAGCGGAATTCATTCTGCAGCATGACGCCGCGCTTGGTGAAATAGTTGACGGTGAGAGTGTCATCCATGTTGCGGGCGATATCGAAATAGTAAGGGATGCCGAGGTAAAAGCCATTGATGGTAGAGCTGCCCACACTGGGGGCCAGTAATCCGGAGTGCCGCTTGAGCGGGAAACTCAGGTAGGGCATCCAGAAGACCGGCAGTCCAAAGACGTCGAGGGTGGTGTTGCGGGTGGAGACGTAGTTGTCATTCTGGTTCAAGTTGATCTGCCCGCTCCGGAGCTGCCAGGCCGGTTTTTGACCATGGCAGGTGGTATAGCAGGCTTCGTTGAGCTGATATTGGTCTTTGCTCAATTCCCTGCCGCTCTCGGCGTGGCCATGACCCTGCTGCGCTTCGAGCAGATAGCGGGGATGGACGACCACTCCTTCGTTAGCCTGGAGGTGAATCGTGGCCTTGGGAGCGTCGGTTTCCAGGCCGGGACTGATCATGCGCACATGGCCGTCAGCGGTGATCTCGTCGCGCGTCTGGTCATAGCGCACGGTATCGGCATAGATCCGGCGGTCGCCATAGAGCACTTCGACATGGCCAATGGCTGTCCAATGGCCGCTGCCCAGGCCCTGCACCTGATCCGCATAGAGCGTGACCGGGCTCTTCGCGGCTGCGGCGATGGCCATTCCTGGCGCCAGCAGGGCGCCCAGCAGCGCCATGCCCATGCCGGGCGGGAGATGGGGACGTCTCCCCGGGCGAGGCCGGGATTTTTCGCTATTGCACAGGGCTCTTTTCATAGGGGCTTAAAATCGCACAGAATGCTTTTATGTCGCAATCTTTCCTTGCATCGGATATTCACCGCGTGGTGACCGGGGATACCCTTCCCGCCGCCGCCGCACACTGGCTTGCCCGGCAGGGGGCAGCGGGGTCCGCGTGTGCTATCCCCGGCGACGCCAGCGGGCGGCGTTACTGGCGTCTGCCGCAGGGTCTGATCTTCATGTTCGCCCCGCCACCCGAAGATATCCTGCCTTTTTTGCGGGTGCAGCACCGATTCTCCCGCGCGAACCTGCCGGTGCCCAGGGTGTTGGCCGCCCGGACAGACCTCGGCTTTGTGCTGTTGGAGGATCTGGGCAAAACCGATCTCAAGGCGGCCCTGGATGCGGGCGGGGATGCGGACCGGTGGATGCGGCGGGCGATGACCTTGATTCTCCGGTTGCAGCGGGCCGGGCAGGGACGGGTGGCGCTGCCCCCCCTGCCGTCGTTCTCGACTGCCCGCATGAAGGACGAATCGGCCCTGTTTACGGACTGGTATCTGGGTAGGCATCTTGGCATGATCCTGGACGAGTCGCAGACAGATTTTCTGCAGGCACTTTTTGCCGTGTTGCGGGAGAGCGCGGCCGCGCAGCCACAGGTCTGGGTCCACCGGGATTTTCACGCGCGCAATCTCATGGTTCGGGAGGACACGGGGTTGCTGGCCATGATCGATTTTCAGGATGCCGTGCGCGGGCCGTGGACGTACGACCTGGCCTCCCTGCTCTGGGATCGCTACTGGGACTGGGGACGGGCGCGACGGGATGCCTGGTCACTGGATTTTCTGGCGGCGATGTGTCGGCATGGCGCCGCCTTGCCCGCGCCGGCCGACTTTTTGCTCAGTGTCCGGCGCATGGCGCTCCAGCGCAATCTGAAGATTCTCGGCATTTTCTGCCGCCTCGCTTACCGCGACGGGAAATCGGGTTATCTCGATTTCCTGCCGCGATTCTGGGCCTATGTCATGGATGCCCTGGACGCCGATCCACAGTTGCGCTCTTATCAGGAGACTTTCGCCCCATGGCAGCCCCCGTCACCCGTGCGATGATACTGGCCGCGGGTCGGGGCGAGCGGCTCCGGCCCCTCACCGATCATGTCCCCAAGCCCTTGCTGGAAGTTGCGGGTAAACCGCTCATCGTGCGCCACCTGGAGTCATTGCTTGTGGCCGGCATTCAGGATGTTATCATTAACGTCGGTTATCTGGGCGACGCCATCATGCAGGCTCTGGGTGCGGACTGGCAGGGGCTGCGGATCCATTACAGCGACGAGCGCGATGGCCGTCTGGAGACGGGGGGCGCCATTGTCCGTGCCTTGCCTTTATTGGGGGACGCGCCTTTTTTGCTGGTGAACGGCGATATTTGCACGGACTTTCCCTGGACCCGGCTCTGTCAGCCTTCTTCCGCGCGTGCGCATCTGGTGCTGGTGCCCAACCCGGTCCAGCACCCGCAGGGAGATTTTGCGTTGTCCGCCAGCATGGTGGCTTTGGCGGGCGAAGAGCGTCATACTTACGCGGGCATCGCCCGTCTCGACCCAGAGCTGTTTCGGGAATTTCCCGAGCAGGCGGCCCCTCTGGCGCCCTGGCTGCGGCGGTGGATTGCGGCGGGTCTGGTGGAGGGAAGTTTGTATCAGGGAAAGTGGACGGATGTCGGCACGCCGGGGCGGTTGCGGATAGCTGAGCGTGATTGCGCGGAGGTCCCCGGTGGACTTTGACCCGGTCGCGGTGCAGGCTGCGGTTCGTCTGGATGCCGGGCTGTGCCATCGCTGGCGCCGGGAGTGGGGTTTGCTCATGGACCTGGCGGTCTGGGGGGAGCTGCGCAGTACCCAGATCGGTTTGCCGGGCAAGCTGCGTAAACGGGTGCTGGAATTCGGAGAACGACTACGCTCGTACGGCAGTGACCGGAGCTGGATTCCGCATCCTCGCGAACAGATCAAGAATGCCCTGAGTACCAGCCTGCAGACTCGGGAATCCCTGGAAAAAGTCAGCGAAATCGCGGAGCAGTTCAGTAGTGGCGCAGATATTGCCGCCTTCCGGGCGGTGTGGGAGGCCTTGAGCGCTGCGTTAATGGCGGACATGGCGGCTCGCGAAGAGCTGCTTGTGCGGTTATTGAACCAGCAGTATCAGGAAGAAGTGTGACCCAACCCCATTCAGGTTAGCCAGCATATTTATGAAGATTGTTTACGCGTTAGTAATTATCGGTGCGCTTGCGCTCTTTGCCCTGCTTCTGTGGTGGGCGCGCGGCCAGGTGGGTGGCGCTGCCGCTCCCCGGGACAGTACGGGCTGGTACGCCAGGCATCCTGATGCGCTGGCTGCCGAAAACCAGAAATGCTGGAAACTGCTGCAGGATAGCTCCTTTGCAGACGTGGACAGGGTCATGGCGGCACATCCCCACTGCCATGCGGTCTATGAAGCCCTCCAGAGCCAGGATCCACCTCATGTGGGTTGACGATCGCTCATGCCTGCCCTGAACGTGACGCCGGAAAGTCTGCTCATGACCGGTCGCGATGTGCTGCGCCTGGAAGCTGCGGCAGTGGCGGCACTGGAGGAGCGCCTCGACGCAGATTTCGTGGGAGCATGCGAACTTCTGCTGAACTGCTCCGGCCGCATTGTCGTTAGCGGCATGGGCAAGTCCGGAATTATCGCCAAAAAAATCGCGGCGACCCTGGCCAGTACCGGCAGCCCCGCTCTTTTCCTGCATCCCGCCGAAGGCAGCCATGGTGATCTGGGTATGCTGACCCGTCAGGATTGTCTGCTCGCGCTCTCCAATTCCGGAGAGACCGCCGAACTCCTCGCTATTCTGCCGGTAGTCAAGCGCCTCGTGGTGCCGCTGCTTGCCATGACCGGTAATCCGCAGTCTACCCTGGCGCGAACCGCTGCTGTCCATCTCAACTGCAGTGTGGCGCGAGAGGCCTGTCCCCTCAATTTGGCACCGACGGCCTCGACCACGGCAAGCTTGGCCATGGGTGATGCCCTGGCCATGGCGATCCTGCAGGCCCGCGGCTTTTCGGCAGACGATTTTGCCC
Source organism: Acidithiobacillus sp. (assembly GCA_027351205.1). GTDB lineage: Bacteria > Pseudomonadota > Gammaproteobacteria > Acidithiobacillales > Acidithiobacillaceae > Acidithiobacillus. Next base: position 11,667 of record DAIEIW010000019.1, on the reverse strand, counting down.
TGTCCCATCCTGGCGGCAGCCTCGGCAAACGCTTGTTGCTGCGGGTTCAGGACGTTATGCACCGGGGTGATGCAATACCTCGTGTGGGGCTGGAGACGCAGTTGCAGGATGCGATCCTGGAAATCAGCAGCAAGGGGCTGGGAATGACAGCGGTGGTCGATGCCGAAGATCGGGTGGTGGGAATTTTTACCGATGGCGATTTGCGTCGCGCCTTTGCCCAGCGTCAGAATCTCTGGGAGCAGCCTATGGCCGCGCTGGCTCATGCCCAACCGGCCACGATCGCCGCCGAGGCCCTAGCTGCCGAGGCCCTTGCGCTGATGGAACATCAGCGCATCGGCGCGCTGCTGGTCACTGATGGCGGGGCCCGGCTGGTCGGCGCCCTGAATATGCACGATTTGCTGCGCGCAGGTATCGTGTGAACACATTCATGTTGCCAGATGCCGCATTGTTGCAACGCGCCGCGCAGGTCCGCCTGCTGATGCTCGATGTGGATGGCGTATTGACGGACGGCCGCCTGTTTTTTGACGACGACGGCAGGGAAAGCAAAGCCTTTCACGTGCGGGATGGCTACGGCATCAAGCTCTTGCAGGAATGGCGCATCGAGGTTGCCGTCATCACGGCACGCTACTCTCCGACGGCCGCCTATCGCGCTCATGATCTGGGCATCAAGCGGATTTACCAGGGCTGTTCGGATAAAAACCTGGCCTACACCGAACTGAAAATCGCCCTTGGCCTGGATGATGCCGCGGTGGCTTATATGGGGGACGATCTGATCGATCTGCCCATTCTCACCCGCGTCGGCTTGGCGACCGCCCCGGCCGACGCGCACCCGGAGGTCGGTTGCCGGGTACACTGGCAGAGCGCACAGCGCGGTGGACGGGGCGCGGTGCGCGAACTGTGCGAACTGATTCTGCAGGCGCAAGGGCATTGGCCAGCAATCCTCGCCAGATCTGCCGGAGCCGAGCCTTGATCATCGGGCGGCCGGAGGCCACGCCATGCCGCGCAAGGTGATGCCGCGACTCCGTATCCCCGGCCTGGGCATCTCCGTGCTGCTGCTGGTTCTCACGGCGCTGGTGTGGTGGACCTGGCCGCAGCGTCCCATATCCCTGCCGCAGATCGACTGGCATGGACAAATCCATAAGGGAGACCAGGCCGCCGAAGATGTGGTGATGCGCCAGTACACGGCGGCCGGGAACCTGGATTTGCTGGCCACTGCCCAGGCGGCCTATCATGTGCCGGGCGTCGATCAGACCGTGCTCAGCCAGGTTGCCATCGAGCGGTTCAAACCCGGACAGCAGACGCATCTGCGTGCCGACCAGGGCCTGGTCGATGGTCACAACCATCGGATTACCTTATGGGGAAATGTGGTTGGTACCTTGCAACCGGACACCCGACTGCTCACCGAAAGGGTGTACTATGATCCGCAGACAGGCATTATTACGTCGCCGGAGCCTGTCCGCCTGGAGCGGGGGCGGGACTGGATGACCGGGGTGGGGCTCTGGGCTTCGGTAAAAACCCAAGAGGTGGACATCTTGCATGAGGTACGCGGTGCGTATATTCCTTAAGCGACTTTCTTTCCAGCGATGCTGGCCGTTTCTGCTCGCAGCCCTTTCGGCCAGTGCCCTGGCCGCACCTGTTGCGGACCAGGGACTGGGCAAGGGTCCGATTCAGATCAGTGCCGATGCGCTGCATGGGGAAAACAAGCCACAGCAGCAGGCCGTCTATACCGGGAACGTGGTCATGACCCAGGGCGATGTGGTCGTACATGCCGATAAGCTCACCGTCGACGCGATTGCTGGCAAGGTGCAGCAGGCTACGGCGGTGGGGAGCCCGGTCACCTTCACCATGTCCGCAGCGCAGCGCCACGGCTATGGCAACACCCTGGTCTACAAGCCTGGCAGCGGCGAAATCGTGCTCACCGGTAACGCCCATCTCTGGCAGAAAAAGAACGAGATCAGTGGGCAGCAGGTCACCTATTTCCTGCAGACTCAGCGAACCGCCGTCACCGCGGCGCCCGGGCAGCGTGTGCAATCGATCTTTTATCCCGCTGCGGCGGGCCGCTCCGCTGGCGGTGGGAGGCCATGAGCGAACTGCTCCAGGCGCAATCGCTGTTCAAGTCGTACCGGCGGCGCGTCGTGGTGCGCGATGTCTCGGTGCAGGTGGCCACTGGCGAAGTGGTGGGGCTGCTCGGTCCCAACGGGGCAGGCAAGACCACGACCTTTTACATGATGGTCGGGCTGGTGCGTCCCGAACGCGGTCATATTTTTCTGCAGCAGCGCGATATTACCGCGCTGCCCATGCATGAACGCGCCCGTATGGGTCTGGGTTATCTCCCTCAGGAACCCTCCGTTTTCCGCCAGATGAGCGCCGCCGACAATATACTTGCGATGCTGGAAACTCTGCCCCTGAGCCCGGTCGAGCGGCAGGAGCGTCAGGAACAACTGCTCAGCGAGCTGCATCTTCATGCATTGCGTGACACTAAGGGACACAGCCTTTCCGGTGGTGAGCGGCGGCGTGTGGAAATTGCGCGGGCGCTGGCCATGAGCCCGCGTTTTATCCTGCTCGATGAACCATTTGCCGGTATCGATCCTATTTCTGTGCTGGAAATTCAACGCCTGATCCGGGACCTGTGCGGGCGTGGCATCGGGGTTCTGATAACCGATCATAACGTGCGCGAGACGTTAGGCATTTGCGAGCGCGCCTATATACTGCATGATGGTAAGGTACTGACGGCGGGCAGCCCGCAGGAAATCGTTGACGACCCCATGGTGCGGCAGGTTTACCTGGGAGATCAGTTTCAAATCTGACTTTGGGATATTATGAAACAAGGCTTAGAACTCAAGCTCGGCCAGCATCTGGCCATGACGCCGCAACTGCAACAGGCGATTCGTCTGCTGCAGTTGTCTACGGTCGATCTGCAGCAAGAGGTTCAAGGCATGCTGGAGAGCAACCCGCTGCTTGAAGAAGAAACAGGAGATGAAGGCGGTGGCGGGCCGACCCCGGAGACCGTTGAACATCCTTCCGAAGACCGCCAGTTGGATCTGGAGGCGGAGAATATCCTGCCTGACGAGTTGCCGGTAGACAGCCAGTGGGACGACATCTTCGACATGGGAACCTCGGGCTCCGGCAACGGTTCCGACGAGGATCTGCCGGATTTTGAATCGCGCAACAGCCGCACCCAGAGCCTGCAGGACTACCTCCGCTGGCAGGCCGACATGACGCACTTCACTGCTGACGAACGCAACATGGCGGAGTTGATCATCGACGCCATCGATGAGCGTGGTTATCTGGCAGACAGCCTGGAAGACCTCGCCGTCAATATGAATGTGCGGGAGGATGCGCTGCTGGCCGTGCTGCTCCGGGTGCAGGACTTCGACCCGCCGGGTGTTGGCGCGCGCGATCTCAGCGAGTGCCTCCTGCTGCAACTGAAGCAGATGGTGGAAAAAGATGACCCGCACGTGTTGCTGGCCCAGCGGATCGTGAAGGACCATCTGCAGGCTTTGGGCCGTCATGATTACCCGCGTTTGTGCGCGGTGCTGGGCGTGGATGAAGCGGCATTGCGTGCGGCGATGGCGCTGATTTCCGCACTGAATCCCAAGCCGGGTGAAGATGTGGGCACCGAGAGCACCGAGTACGTGATCCCCGATGTGATCGTGCGCTGGACCGGCAGCCGCCTGCGCACCGATCTGAATCCCGAGGCCATGCCTAAATTGCGCATCAATCGTCACTATGCCGACATGGCGGGTGGAAAAGACGCGGCGCACAAATACATCCAGGATCAGCTTAATGAAGCTCGCTGGTTTATCAAAAGCCTGCAAAGTCGCCAAGACACCATATTGAAGGTGGCGCGCGCCATCGTCGAACGGCAGAAGGATTTTTTTGCCAACGGGCCTGAATCCATGCGGCCCATGGTTCTGCGTCATATCGCCGATGCGGTGGAAATGCATGAGTCTACGGTGTCGCGGGTCACCAACCAGAAATACATGATTACACCCCGCGGCCTCTACGAGTTCAAATATTTTTTTTCCAGTCATGTCGGTACCGACAGCGGGGGCTCTGCGTCGGCCACTGCCATTCGCGCATTGCTCATCAAGATGACGCAGGCGGAAGACGCGCAACACCCCCTTAGCGATGCGGAAATTGCCCGGGTGCTGGCCGATCAGGGCATTCAGATTGCGCGGCGGACGGTGGCCAAGTACCGCGAAGCGGCCAATGTCCCTCCGGCGAGCCAGCGCCGTCGTTTGTGAGGGCGTGGGGCCAGGGTTTTTTGCTGGCGCCGTTGGCGCTACACTGAAGCCGGGCCGCGCCGTGGGACGCGGGTGCGTATCATCACTTGAATTAGGAGAGCGCCATGCAGATTACCATTACCGGGCAGCACCTGGATTTGACGGATTCCATCAAAAACTATGCCGATGAAAAGATCGGGCGCCTCGGCCGTTACTTCGATCACGTCACCAACGCTCAGGTGGTGCTGAAGCACCTCCCCCACGAAAAACTGAGCAACGTCGTGGATATTTCGGTCAATGCTCCGGGGCACGTCTTCCATGCGGAGGTACATGACGCCGATATGTACACCGCCATAGATCTGGTGGCCGACAAGCTGGAGGCGCAGGTGCGCAGTTACAAGGAAAAGCTGCAGGATAGACGTAATGACCACCCCGCCGGTTTGGCGGCCATTGTTGAAGCCGACTGAGCCGTCATGATGACTCTGCCTCTTGCTCCGGCAAATATTTGTATGGATCCGCCCGTGGCCGATGCCGGTGATGTGCTGCGGACGCTGGCGGGAATCCTGGCAGGGTCTACCGGGTTGTCGGCCGAAATGATCGCCGTGGCCCTGCACAACCGCGAGGCGCAGGGTTCAACCGGTATCGGGCGCGGCGTGGCTTTGCCCCATGCACGTCTGGAGGGCGTGCAGCAGACGGCCATCGCCGCGTTGCGCACGGCGCAGGGTATCCCGTTCTCGGCGCCGGACGGAGTCATCGTACATCTCTTTATCGCAGTGGTGGTGCCCAAAGCAGCCGCGACCGCACATCTGGAGACACTTTCCGCGCTGGCCGCCCGCCTCGCCGTGGACGACGTGCGCGAGGGGTTGCTGAAAGCCAATAATTCCGCAGAGTTTTTTCGCTTGTTGACCAATCCTGCGTAATTGGTACCACCAATCAGACTGCGGGCAGCCGTGAGTGCCGGGTAAGGCGGGGATATGGAACGACAAATCAGCCTGCGTCGACTCTGTGAGGATCTGCGCGGCGAACTGCAATGGCAATGTCTGTGTCAACCGGATGAAGGTGATCGCCTCGGCGGCGATCTGCTGGCGGAAGACGATGCGGGTGGGGCGGCACTGGTCGGGTTCTTCAATTTTATCCGACCGCACCCGGTACAGATCGCCGGGGATTGTGAACTGGCCTATCTGCGCGCCCATCCGCAGGCCATGGAGCAGTTTTTGTCCCCCAAGCTGCGTCTGCTCATTATTTGTGAGGGCCAGACGCTGGATGAGCATTTTTATAGTGATCTGAACGCCCGCCATATCGCCGCGATAACGACGCCCGCGGCCGCCAAGGGGGTGCTGGCACGGGTGCAGCACTACCTGCATCGGGAGTTGGCGCCCCGCCAGCAGGTGCATGGAGTGCTGGTCGATGTGCTCGGGGTCGGACTGCTTTTGCAGGGCGAGGTGGGCATTGGCAAGAGCGAGTTGGCGCTGGAACTGGTGAGCCGTGGTCATCGCCTGGTGGCCGACGATAGCGTGCTTTGTATCCGGGAAGCCCCGAATATCCTGACGGGGCGCTGTCCGGCGCCGCTGCAGAATTTCCTGGAAGTGCGTGGTTTGGGCATTGTCAATATTCGTGAGTTCTTCGGTGCCGCCGCCATTGTGCGCTCCAAACGTATCCGGCTGGTTGTCGAAATCCGGGATATGAGCGATACGGAAATGGCGAATATCGATCGTCTGCAGGGTAAGGTGGATCACCTGGATATTCTTGGAATTCCGTTGCCGCGTTTGTGCCTGCCGGTTTCTGCGGTGCGCAACCTGGCGGTGCTGGTCGAAGCGGCGGCACGCAGCCAGTACGTGAAGGAGTCCGGCGGCGATATGCTGGCGGACTTCGAGGCGCAGGTACTGCAGAGTGTCGGAGAAGAATGATGGCAGAGCGGGACTTTATCATTGTCAGCGGCCTGTCCGGTTCAGGAAAATCCACGGTTCTGCAGGCCTTGGAGGATCAGGGCTATTATTGCGTCGATAATCTGCCGGCCACCTTGCTGGTGGATTTCGGAGCCCAACTGGCGCGGCGGGACGCCAGTTCCATGCTCGCGGCGGTGAGCATCGACGTGCGTAACCGCGAGTTTCTCGCGGCGCTGCCACAAGCATTGGCCGATCTGCGCGAGCGTTACGCTCTGCGCCCGCGCATCCTTTTCCTGGAAGCGGATGAGGGTACGTTGCTGCGCCGTTTCAGTGAAACCCGCCGTCGTCATCCTCTCACCGATGATCTCGCGGCCGCCTTGGGCGAATCGCTGCTCACGGTGTTGCGGCGTGAACGCGAAATGGTCCAACCCCTTGCCGATGTGGCGGATAAGCGTCTCGATACCTCCCAGATCAACACCCACCAGTTGCGTTTGCGGGTGCAGGCGTGGAGTCTGGCGTCACGCCATTACAGCGGGCTGGTTTTGCTGTTGCAGTCTTTTGCCTTCAAGAAAGGCCTTCCCCTGGATTCCGATTTTGTTTTTGATCTGCGCGCGCTGCCCAATCCACATTACGATCCCGAACTCCGGACCCTGACCGGTCGTGATGCACCGGTGCGGGATTTCCTGGAAAAATCTCCCGAAGTGGCTCGTTCCTTCGTCTCCCTGCGCACTTTCCTGCAGACGTGGCTGGCGCCTTTTGCACAGGAGCACCGTAACTATGTGACGGTTTCTCTGGGTTGTACCGGGGGACAGCACCGCAGCGTATATATGGTGGAGGCGTTGGCGCGACCGCTGGTCGGAGAAGGGCAGCGCGTTCTGATCCAGCATCGGGAGCTGGGCATTACGGAGACGCTGACATGATTACCATCGTGCTCCTGACCCATGCCGGCATGGGCGAGGCCTTCGCAGCCGCGCTTCGGCATATTTTCGGCACCCTGCCGCCGGCGCTGGAGGTGCTGGAAATCCCGTCTGATCAGCCGCCTGAGGAAGGTCGGCGGCGCTTATGGGGCTTGCTGGAGAAAATGCCCGAGGGCGATGCCATGCTGATTTTGAATGATCTTTACGGAGCCACTCCCGCCAACCTCATTCCAGCCATTCTCCCGGAAGATCGGGTGGCGGCCGTGAGCGGCCTTAATCTCGCCATGCTTCTGCGTGCCTTGTCACGGCGCGGTGAAGGGTTGGCGGCAGCGCGCCAGGGCGCCCTGGAGGGTGGGGTCCGGGGTGTCGTCGATATCCTTGCGCGCCGGAATACACCAGAATTGCGGGAGGGCTGAGTGTCCATCTGCGGCAACGGCCTTGTGGTCCGGACAGGCGTCCCGCGCTATGCTTTCAGCGTAGCCGCTTTATTTTCGTTAACCGAGGGAAGGAAGGCGGGGGGCCTGTGACACTGCGTGTAGACTATCCTATTATCAATCGGCTCGGTCTGCATGCGCGGCCATCGGCCAAATTCGTCAGCCTCTCGGCACGTTGTCCCTGTGCGGTCTGGCTGGAGCGGGATGGCCAGAGAGTCAATGGCAAGAGCATCATGGGGCTGATGACCCTTGCCGCCGCACAGGGGACCATTCTGACCTTGGAAACCGATGGTGAGGGAGAACAGGCCTGTGCCGATGCCCTGCTTGCCCTCGCCGCGGATCGTTTTGGTGAAGAATCATGAGCTTTGAACTGGCGGGGGTTGGTGCCTCCGGAGGCATTGCCATCGGTACGGCGTTGGTGCTCGAGCCCACCACCCTCGATATTCCCGAGCACCTGTTGCTGCCTGAGGCCATAGAGCCGGAAGTGTTGCGCCTCCGCGCCGCCCTGAGCAGCGCCCGGGACGAGTTGTTGGCTGTGCGCGACGCCATCCCTGGTGACGCCCCTCAGGACACCCGCCTTTTTATCGATGCGCATCTTCTGATGCTGGACGATCCCGCCCTGCGCGAACGACCCCTGCGCTCCATCCGTGATGAACATCGCAACGCCGCCTGGGCTATTCAACTGGAGCGAGAACGGCTGTTGGAGATTTTCGACCGCATGGAAGATCCTTATCTGCGTGCCAAGCGGGAGGATATCATTCAGGTGACCAACCGGGTTTTACGCTATCTGATCGGCGTAAAGACGCCCATCCTGCAGAGCGCCGAGGGTCGGATCATCATCGCGGAAGATCTGACGCCCGCCGATACGGTGTTGATGAAGAAAGACAAGGTGCTTGCCTGGGTAACCGACTTCGGTGCAGCAAACTCCCATTCCGCCATCCTTGCCCGCAGTCTTGGCCTGCCGGCCGTGGTGGGCATGCACTCGGCGACGCGCCTGCTGCGCAGTGGCGACGTGGTGATCGTCGATGGCGATCAGGGGATCCTGCTGGTTGCGCCGGATGCCCTGATTTTGCGGCAGTATCAGGCTTTGCAGGAACAGCGGCAGCGGCGCCGGCGGCTGCTGGAGGAGCAGCGCGATCTGCCCGCCATAACGGCAGACGGGGTGTTCATCCATCTGCGCGCCAATATCGAGTTGCCGGATGATACAGATATGGTGCGGCGCATCAATGCGGATGGTGTGGGCCTTTACCGCAGCGAGTTTCTCTTCATGAATCGTCCGGACATTCCGAATGAGGAGGAGCAGTTCCTTGCCTTTGCCCGGGTAGTCGAACAGATGGAGGGCGCGCCGGTGACCATCCGCTCTCTCGACATCGGTGCCGACAAGGGGCTGCGCAGTGATGACGCAGGAGTCCACGCCGCGCTCAATCCGGCTCTGGGCTTGCGCGGACTGCGTTTTTGTCTGCGGCGCCCGGAATGGTTTCGCCCGCATCTGCGCGCCATTCTTCGCGCCTCGGCGCTGGGGCCGGTGCGGCTCATGCTGCCCATGCTCAGCAGCATGGGACAATTGCTGCAGACCCGGGCGTTGGTCAGCGAGTTGCAGGCCGAATTGCGTGCCGAAGGGCACGCCTGTGATGGGGAGATGCCGCTGGGTATCATGGTGGAGGTGCCGGCTGTGGCGATGGCTGCGCACTATTTTGCCGGTCAGGCCGATTTTTTTTCCATCGGCACCAATGATCTGATTCAGTACGCGTTGGCAGTGGATCGCGGCGATGACGACGTCAACGATCTTTTCGACCCGTTGCACGCTGGCGTGCTGGCGATGATTCAGTACACCATTGCCGCCGGTCACGCCCGGGGTATCCCCGTAGCGATGTGTGGTGAAATGGCGGCAAACCCTGCCTTTACGGTATTGCTGCTGGGTTTGGGCTTGCGTGAATTCAGCATGTATCCCGGTGCCATTCCCGAGGTCAAGGAGGTGATCCGACAGACGACCATCGCGGATGCCGAAGTCCTGGCCGCACGCGCGCTTTCCGGGGAATGGCCGGTGTCGATGGGGGCCGGACATAGCTAGGCCGACCTTGCACCGGAGGATGACGGCGGTTTTCATTCTGCTGATGCTCGTCGTCCTGGGTGGGGTGCTTTTCTGGTTCGCGGGCGGCCCGCGCTACGCTGTCGAGGAGTTTTTGGCGGGGCGCCTGCAGCAACCGGTGTATCTTGCCGCCAATCCTGGATGGCATTGGGGAAAGCAGGAACTGCGGATCATGTTGCCGGGCCTGCGCCTTGGTCCGACGAATCTCCCCCTGTTCAGCGCCAGCCGGATCACCGTTGCGTTGCCTTGGCGTGCCCTCCTGCACGGGCGGGTGCAGTTGCAGCGGATCGAGCTGGATACCCCCGTATTGGACATGCCATGGAACGGCGCCGCCAACGCGAGCGGCGCCGCGCTCTCCCTGCCGGGCAGGATGGTGGTGCGCGATGGCACGCTACGCTGGTCCGGTGTGGCGGGACATACACTGTCTTTGACCGCCGTGCATGGCCAGGTACTGGCGGACGGGCCCAGCCGGTTGGTCGGTGACTGGCACTGGCGGGACAAAACGGGACGCTGGCATTTTGCGGCCGGGATGACGTCCGCACCGACGTTGCAGGCGCGCCGCATTTCTTTGCTGGTGGGTACAGCCCGTGATCCAAAGCTGTTACAGGTGGGCATTCCGATACTCCAAAGCGTCTCAGGCGAGCTGGTCCTGCCGACGTTGCGCGCCCGCTGGCAGGAGCGGAAGCAAGGCGGTGCGCGGCTGGATGTGCAGGCGTTGCATCTGAATATGGCGCAAGGCCAGCTCGCGGTGCAGCAAGGTGCTCTGACCGTGGGGAATGACCTGGCGCTCCAGGTCCGCGCGGTGGCCCTTAACTGGAAGAAGTTGCAGGGCCACCTGGCCTATCAGGTGGCCATCCGGCACTTGCCCCGGATCGCCACGCGCTGCGGGCTGTCCCTGCCGAAGTTGACAGATCCTGGTGCTTTGCAGCGATGGACGTCGACCGGCGCCATCCGGCTGGACAACCCCCGCTTTCAGTGGACCGTCGCGCAGGGCGATCTGGACGGCAGCGCCTGGACGGGCAAAATATCCGGGACCTGGAAACCGCTGGCGATTCATGTCAGCCTGAGCGTGGCGCAACTCGATCTGGGTCATTACCTGCCCGCTCCCCGGACGGGCAAGGCAGCGATCTTGCCGGCGTTGCCGCAACAGTGGCCGGTAACCGGTGAAGTCCGCATCGCCCAACTGCGCTGGGGAAAGTTCAGCGCCCAAAATCTGGTCATCCGCAGTGCCGCCCCGGCGGCGCAGCCGTGATCCCTATCGCGGAACCCCTACTGGCCTGGTACACCCGCCACGGACGCCATGATCTGCCATGGCGCCAGACCCGCGATCCCTATCGTCTCTGGCTCGCAGAAATCATGCTCCAGCAAACCCAGGTGGAAAGCGTCAAACCCTATTACACCCGCTTTCTGCAGGCCTTGCCCGCCTGGCGGGCATTGGCCGCGGCCCCCCAGGATCAGGTGCTCGCGCTGTGGAGCGGACTGGGATATTACACCCGTGCCCGCAACGCCCAGCGCGCCGCACAAGTGGTGATGGCCGACTTTGCCGGCCACTTTCCCGACACACTGGAAAAGGCCGTCACTCTGCCGGGGGTGGGGCGTAGCACCGCAGCGGCGGTGCTGGCCAGCGCCTTTGGACACCGACAGGCGATCCTCGACGCCAATGCCCGGCGCGTGCTCATCCGTAGCCATGCCATAGATGCTGATCCGAAGGCCACTGCGACTCAGCAGCGGCTCTGGACACTGGCCAGCGCCCTTACTCCCGAGGATGCCCATGGCTACAATCAGGCCATTCAGGACCTCGGCGCCATGATCTGCACCCCCCGCCAGCCGCGCTGCCCGAATTGCCCTTTGGCTAGCCGCTGCAGGGCCCATGCCCAAGGACGCAGTCATGCCCTGCCCGTGACGGTTCACAGGCCTCCAAAACCACAGCGCTGTGCCTTTTTTCTCCTGGCCGCAGATCCCGAAGGACGGATATTGCTGGAAAAACGGCCGGATTCGGGTATCTGGGGCGGGCTCTGGTGCCTACCGCAGGCGGCGCCCGATGGCGGCGAATTTTCCATCCTTTGCAACGATACCCATCCTCCGCTGGAAGACACCCCCGCCGTACGACAATTT
>DAIEIW010000015.1:0-25159 GCA_027351205.1 Acidithiobacillus sp. | reverse complement strand
TTTATCCTCAAGCAGTTGAAGGGTGCGGGTGTGCATGTTTCGGGTGCCAAGTCCCACAATCTCTATCCCAAGGACACCCCGGAATCGCCGGAGATCAAGACGGCGCTGGAGCAACGTGCCCTCAGTCCGGAAGCCTGGGCGTTGGTGCGGGAGAACTTCGCGCGGGCCGGTGGTGGCCCCGCCGCCAAGACAGCGGTGACCGAGCAAGTGCTGGAAATCGCCAAGATGGGCGAATTTCCCATGCAGGATTTCGCCTTGGGCGAGCAGGTCGTGCCCGCCACCGCCATGGGCGCGTTGGTGGCTTGGCTGGGGCAGCAGGACCCGCGCTTCGTGGTGACCAATGCCGACGGCAACGAAGCCTCGGCCATGAAGAATATCAATGATGCCCTGAAAATCCGCCACCCCACAGAGGACCCGCTCTACAACCAGCAGCCTGGCGGGCAAGTCTATGAACCCCTGAACGAGGATGCCTGCGCGGGTTTGGCGGCGGGGCTGGCCCTTTTCGGCAGCCGTTCCTTGTGGCTGTCTTATGAATCCTTTGCCATCAACGGCTGGCCCATCATGCAGACGGTCGCGCAGGCGATGGCCGAACTGCGGCGCAAGACCCCATCCACAGTCTGTATGTTCACCGCCGGAGCGCTGGAGCAGGGCCGCAACGGTTGGACCCATCAGCGTCCGGAGATCGAGAACTACTTTGCGGCGCAGATGCGTAACGGCAACGTATTCCTGCTCTATCCCACCGATGCCAATACCATCCAGGCGGCCTATGAGTACGCGGTGAACAGCGTCAACAAGTCAATGGTGATTGTGGCTTCCAAGAGCCCCCTGCCGGTGCGCCTGACCATGACACAGGCCCGCGACGCGGTGCGTAAGGGGGCGGCGCTCTTGCATGATACGGGTGCAGGGCATCGCGGCACCGTGACCCTGGCGGTGACCGGTGATATGGTCCTGCTGCCGGTTTTTGCGGCCAGGGATGTGCTGGAAACAGAGGGTTACCGGGTGCGGATCGTTTCAGTGATTAACCCCCGTCAGATGTATCGTCCGGCGGATGTGGCCGCGCATACCGTCTCCGAAGCCGATACCGGCTTCATGCGCGACGCGGATTTCCATGCCCTCTTCGCCGGGGACTGGCTGCTGGGCATCAGCGGCGGCACTTCTGGAGCGCTGGAGCCGGTGCTGCTGCGCAGCCGGGCGACACAGCGCGATGTGCTGGCGTGGTTGCGGGGTGAGACCACCGCGACGCCGGGTGAGTTGATGGCCTTCAACGGGATTACCGCCGAAACCATCGTCGGTAAAATCCACGGCTTTAACGCCGGTTAGGGACGACCCAGATGACCGAAAGCAAGATCATCGTCATTGACGACGACCCCACGGGCTCGCAAACGGTGCATTCGTGCCTGCTGCTGACCCGTTGGGATACGGAAACGCTGGGCATCGCCCTGCGCGATCCGGCTCCGCTCTTTTTTGTCCTCAGCAACACCCGGGGCATAGCGGCAGCGCAGGCGGCGGCGGTGACCCGCGAAATCTGCCAGAATCTGCGGGTGACGCTGGACCGCTTGGTGGCGACGGGGCAGGCGCTACAGCCTATTCTCGTGAGCCGTTCCGACTCCACCTTGCGCGGCCATTATCCGGTGGAAACCGACGTCATGGCCGCGGAACTGGGGCCTTTTGACGCCCACTTCCTGGTCCCCGCTTTTTTTGAGGGCGGGCGCATCACCCGCGACAGCGTGCATTACGTGCGCCAGAACGGTGTGGAAACGCCCGCCCATGAGACCGAATTTGCGAAGGATTCGGTGTTCGCCTTCGATCACAGCTTTCTGCCGGACTATGTGGAGGAGAAGACCCAGGGGCGGATTCCGGCGGCGGCGGTGGAGCGCTTCACGCTGGCGGATTTGCACGCCGGCTGTCTGCCGCGTCTGCTGGCGCTCAAGGACAATGCTTGTGTGGTGGTAGATGCCGTGGAACCTGCCGATCTCGCCGCTTTTGCCCGGGATTTGCGAGTGGCAGCGGCGCAGGGCAAGCGCTTCCTGTTCCGTAGTGCCGCCAGCCTGTTGACGGCACTGGCGGACTTGCCGCCGCAGCCGGTCGCGGCCACTGATATGGCGCGACTGGTACGCGGCGGCAAGCCGGGTGCCATCGTGGTCGGCTCCCATGTGCGCAAAACCACCGAGCAACTGGAGCGCCTACTGCAAGAGCCCGGTCTGGAGGCGATCGAGGTGAATGTGGATGCCTGCGCAGGCGACGCGCGGTCCAGGCAATTGCCAGCCATTTTGCAGCGGGCGGCAGCGGCGCACGACAAAGGGTTGGACGTGGTCATCTACACCAGCCGCAGTGAGCGCCGCTTTGCCGATCAGGCTGCTCGCCTGGCCTTTGGGGAGGCGGTGTCGGCCTTCTTGATGGAGGTCGTCCGAAACTTGCCGAAGGATCTCGGTTTCCTCGTCAGCAAGGGCGGCATTACCTCCAATGATGTGCTCAGCAGTGGTCTTGCCCTGCGCATGGCGCGGGTCATGGGGCAGATTCTACCGGGCTGCTCGGTAGTGGTCTGTCCTGCTGATCATCCCCGCACGCCCAATCTGCCGGTGGTGATTTTCCCCGGCAATGTGGGCGATGCGGAGGGCCTCGCGCTCGTCCGTCGGCGTTTACGCGGCGCGGCAATTGAGTGACGCGTTCCGTGTCTGCCCCTCCTGACAGCGCCGCCTTCCTCGCCGAACTGCGGGCGGCGCTATCTGCGGATGCGGTATTGAGCAGTGCGGAAGAGCTACGCCCCTATGAGTGTGACGGACTCTCGGTGCTGCGCGAGTTGCCGCTCTGTGTGGTCTTGCCCACGGACCGGGAGGGTGTGCAGGCGGTCCTGCGACTTTGCCAGCGCTATGGCGTGGCGGTAGTGCCGCGTGGCGCGGGTACCGGTCTATCGGGGGGCGCGCGCCCGATCCGCGGCGCCGTCCTCCTCAGTCTAGCTCGCCTGCGTGATATCCTTGCCATCGATCGGGAGAACCGTACCGCGCGGGTGCAGCCAGGTGTGCGTAATCTGGCCATCAGCGAGGCGGCTCGCCCCGTGGGCCTGTATTACGCTCCCGACCCCTCCTCGCAGATCGCCTGCAGTATTGGCGGCAACGTGGCGGAAAACTCCGGCGGCGTGCATTGCCTGAAATACGGGCTCACCGTCCACAACCTCCTGGAACTGGAGGTATTGACCGTCGGGGGCGAAATCCTGCGGATCGGCAGTCAGGCCCCCGACAGCCCCGGCTACGATCTGCTGGCGCTGATGACCGGTTCCGAAGGGCTGCTGGGCGTGGTGACGGAATGCACGGTGCGTTTGTTGCCTGTGCCGGAGCATGTCCTCGTTCTGCTGGCCGCCTTTTCCAGCGTCGAGGCGGCAGCGGAGTCGGTCAGCGCCATCATTGCCGCAGGCATCGTTCCCTCCGGTCTAGAGATGATGGATCGGCTCGCCATTGAAGCCGCGGAGGATTTTGTCCATGCCGGTTATCCCCGCGATGCCGCCGCCATCCTCCTTTGTGAGTTGGATGGCCCCGTCGTAGAGCTGAGAGAGCGGGTACGGGAGGTCGAAGCAATACTCCAAGGCCACGGCGCCAGCGCTATCCGCATTGCCGAGGACGCCGCGACCCGCATGTTGCTTTGGAAAGGCCGCAAGGCGGCTTTTCCGGCGGTGGGGCGTCTGGCTCCGGATTATTACTGCATGGACGGGACCATTCCGCGCCAGCGTCTGGCGGAGGTGCTGGGGCGAATCACCGCCTGGTCCGCCGAATATGGGTTGCGGGTCGCCAACGTTTTCCACGCGGGTGATGGTAATCTGCACCCTCTGATTCTTTACGACGCCAATGCCGAGGGACAGCTGCATGCCGCCGAGGAGTTTGGACGCCGCATCCTTGAACTCTGCGTGGCCGTCGGTGGCAGTATCACTGGCGAACACGGCGTCGGTGTCGAGAAACTGGACAGCATGTGCGTCCAGTTCAACGCCGCCGAACTGGCACAGTTGCATCGCATCAAACACGCCTTCGACCCCGAAGGTCGCCTCAATCCCGGAAAGGCCGTGCCCAGCCTGCATCGCTGCGCCGAGCTGGGGGCCATGCATGTGCATCATGGCCAGTTGCCTTTCCCCGAACTGGAGCGTTTTTGACATGGACCAGAGCCGGACCTTACAGGCGATCGTGCAGGAGGCCCACGCCAGATCCCGGCCCCTAGCCATTCGCGGCGGCGGGAGCAAGGCGTTCTATGGCCGCCGAACGCCGGAATGCGATCGGCTTGATCTCAGCGGCCATCAGGGCATCACCGACTACGCGCCCAACGAGCTTTTCATCACCCTGCGTGCAGGCACCCCCTTGCAAACTCTGGAGGCACAACTGGCGGAAGCCGGGCAGATGCTCCCTTTCGAGCCCCCTCACTTCGGACCCGCCGCCACCATCGGCGGCACGCTGGCCTGTGGTTTTTCGGGGCCACGCCGTCCCTACGCCGGGTCGGCCCGCGACACGGTGCTGGGCATGCGTATCCTCAACGGACAGGGCGAAATCCTGCGCTTCGGCGGGCAGGTCATGAAAAATGTCGCCGGTTATGATGTTTCCCGTTTGATGGTGGGCGCGCTCGGCACCCTGGGCGTCCTGCTCGAGGTGAGCCTCAAGGTGCTGCCGCGTCCCGATAACACCGTGACTCTGGTGCAGCCGATGGACCCCGCTACCGCCGTCCAACGCATGAATCACTGGGCTGGACAACCCCTGCCGCTCTCCGCTACCGTTTATGACGGCAAGCACCTGTATATACGTCTTTCCGGCACAGGAAGCGCCGTGCGTGCGGCTCAGACCCGGATGAGCGGCGAAAGGTTGCCCGATGCCGAGGCGGCAGCCTTCTGGGTGTCCCTGCGCGAACAGCGGCACGTTTTTTTTCAGGGGGACACGCCCTTGTGGCGTCTGGCGGTTGCCCCGGCCACACCGCCCTTGCCGCTCGTGGGCCGGACCCTCATCGAATGGGGCGGCGGTCAGCGCTGGCTGCGTGGTGCCCGCGATGCGATGGCCTTGCGGCAGTTGGCGGCGGAGCACGGTGGCCACGCCACCCTTTTTCGCGGCGGCGACCGCCGCGGTGAGGTCTTTCATCTCCTCACGCCACCGTTGCTGGCCATACAACAACGGCTCAAAACGGCCTTCGATCCGCGCGCCATCCTCAACCCTGGTCGTTTTTACGTCGCCTTCTGAGGTCTGCCCATGCAAACCCACATCGCCCTTCGCTTTCAGGACGACCCTGATGTGGCTGAAGCCGATACCATCCTGCGCAGTTGCGTCCATTGTGGCTTCTGCATCGCCACCTGTCCTACCTACCAGATTCTTGGCGACGAGCTGGATGGCCCGCGCGGTCGCATCTATCTCATCAAGGAATTCTTCGCCGGTGCCCCGGCTACGGAACACACCCTGCAGCATTTGGACCGCTGTCTCACCTGCCGCGCCTGCGAAACCACCTGTCCTTCCGGTGTGCGCTATGCGCGGCTGGCGGAAATCGGTCGCGCGCATATTGAAGCGAAAGTGGGTCGCCCGGCACTGGAGCGGGTGAAGCGCCAGCTGCTGCGTGCTATCGTCCCTCATCCCGAGCGCTTCCGTCTGCTGGTACAACTCGGCGATGCCTGCAAACCCCTGCTGCCGGAAGCCTTGGCGCGCAAGGTCCCAGCCCTGCCCAAGCCCCGGCTCACGGCGCCCCAGGTCACGGTCCATACGACGCGCAGGGTCATTGCCCTGGCCGGATGCGTGCAAAGCGTGATAACCCCCTCGACCGGGGCAGCGCTGGCGCAGATACTCGGCACCCTCGGTGTGGCTGTCGATGTGCCAGCCAGTGCCGGTTGCTGTGGTGCCCTCAGCCTGCACCTCAGCGCCCACAGCGAAGCCCACGATTACATGCGTCGCAACATCGACGCATGGTGGCCGCTGATCGAAGCCGGCGCTGAAGCCATTCTGATCAGCGCCAGCGGCTGTGGCATCATGATCAAGGAATATGGAGAAGCACTACAAAACGACCCGGACTATGCCGAAAAGGCCGCGCGTGTCGCCGCTTTGGCCTGCGATCCTAGTGAATGGCTCCTGGAACGCGCAGGGGAAATCCCATTCGTGGCCGATAGTCGCGGCACAGTCGCCTTCCACGCCCCCTGTTCCCTGCAACATGCCCAGCGCTTGCAAGGCGGGGTCGAAATACTCCTGCAACTGGCCGGTTACCGATTGACCAGTGTCCGCGATAGCCATCTTTGTTGTGGGTCGGCAGGCAGTTACTCAATTTTGCAGCCTATGCTGTCCGAGCTGCTACGCAATCAGAAACTGGAGGCTTTGCAGGCAGGGCGGCCGGACTGCATCGCCACGGCCAATGTAGGCTGCCAGATGCACCTGCAAAGCGGGAGTGACATTCCTGTTTGCCATTGGCTGAATCTGTGTGCCGATGCTTTGGCTCCTGTTGGACGGTTGTAGCGACTGATCCACAGATGGCGATGAAGTCGCTACAATCGTGAAGAGAGCGCCCTCAACCCAACCGTAACGCCCCCTTGCGGTAAAACATCCAGACCGTCATCAGTACCTCCACCGTACCAATCCGCCCATCATCACTGCAATCTACGTGATAGCAACGGGCTAAAGCGCCGGCCCATAACTCATTTATATAAGTAAAACATCATAGTTAAAAATCTTAACTTATTATTTATAGATATACGGGTTATTGTTCACTTCGCACGACTGTAGCAAGCGATCACCGGGTTACATTTCAGAGTTCACGCAGGAGTTGCGTATGATTGCGAATATTGCATCCTCTCTTCTTATGTTGGTTGCACCATGGCCATTGCTATTGGTGGGTTTACTTGTCGGAATCCGCGCGGACCATCATGCGCACTGGGTCAAGTCGCTGAGCGACGGTGCCAATTGGTTTGCGCTGCTTTGTAGCATTGCTGCCACAGCAATGTATGTGGCAATAATACAGCATTCACAGACCTTTCTGTCGATGCATCTGCCTTGGCAATTAGGCTCATTTGCCATCCGAACGCTGGTTAATCCATTGACGCTAGTCATGTTCCTGTTGGTCTCCTTCATGGGAATGATTGTCTCTCGATACACCGCTACGTATATGGTAGGGGACGCTCATGAGGGACGCTTCCACCGGTGGCTGAGCCTGACGGTGGGCGCATTTCTAGTGCTGATTGTGACAGATAATATCTGGGGATTCTGGATTTCATTTATCGCCGCCAGCCTGTTTTTACATCAGTTATTGATATTTTATCGCGAACGTCCGCTCGCCGTGATTGCCGCACGCAAAAAATATTTGTTTTCACGTATCGCCGACGTGAGCCTTTTCACTGCTTTTCTGCTGATAGTACGGACCACCGGAAAGGCAGAGTTTTCAGGAATCGCGCAGTGGATGCACGCGTGGCACGGAAATCTTCCTGCAAGCTTGCAAATCGCAACAGGCCTGATTGTGCTCTGTGCTATTTTAAAGAGCGGAACATTCCCTCTGCATGGTTGGCTTATTCAGGTTATGGAGGCCCCCACGCAGGTTTCGGCGCTATTACATGCGGGACTCATTTATACCGGGGCATTCCTGCTCTTGCGTGTCAGTCCCATGATCACCCACGCAAGTTGGGCCTGGACCGTACTCATCGTTGCGGGGCTTTTATCTGCAACAGTGTCATCTCTCATGATGATGACGGAAACCAATATCAAAGAATCGCTGGCGTATTCCACTTCTGCGCAACTAGGTTTCATGCTCATGGAATGTGGTTTGGGTTTGTACAGTATCGCCGTACTCCATATCGTAGCTCATTCCGTCTATAAAGCGCATGCGTTCCTGTCTTCCGGAAGCGTGGTAGACAATTTTCGTGGACCGATAATCCAGAAGCTCGATACAAAGCAAACGCTCGGACGAGCGGAATTGGCAATTCTCATATCAGGGCTAGTCACCTTTGGCGTTGCCATGGCATTTGGCATCGATTTGCAAAAGCAACCCACTTTGCTGACGATCGGCGCCATCGTCGCCATTGCGATGGGCCAGCTTCTGCTGCAAGCCATCAATAGGTCTGGGAGTGGAGTCGGCACCTTGCTTTCCCGAGTCGCTCTGTTAAGCATCATTGTTTGTTCAGCCTATTTTGGGCTGCATGATCTGTCTACCGCCTTGCTGGGAACCAGCATTCCCAGTGATACCGTGCAGGCTGCTCATATTCCAATCTGGTTACTGGCGCTTATCGTCGTGGCTTTTCTTTCCTTGTTGCACATTCAGCAACTTTTGCCCCGGTTGCAGAAGTCGCCTTTTTGGCAGGCCGTATATGTGAACCTATATAATGGACTATATGTTGATCTTGTTTTTAGTCGGATGGCCTTTCTTCACGCATCGAAGATAGGAAAAACACTGGATGCGGCAAACCCACAAGTTCAGTTCCCGGAGGAGTAGACATGAAAGCACCAGCGACATCAAACCCGTATCAGGACATCAAAGCGAACATTGAAGGAGCATGCCAGAGAATTGCTCCCCTCTGGCCACTCAAGCACTTTGTTGCGGTAAATCCATACTTTGGGTTGCGCGATCAACCTTTCTGGCAAGCGGATCAGACGCTTCGCAAGATTACCGACGAGGGGCTGACTATGCCACGGCCATATTATGAAGAACAGATCGCCAACGGGCGGATCACCCAAGAGGATTTAGACGAAGCACTGAAGGAGATGCACAGTATTTGGGGTGTGACCAGGCTCAAGCAGGCGATGAAACAACGATCGGCAAGCCGAAATGTGCCCTTTCCAGTCTTCGCGGATGCCATGTTTGCTGATGATCGTCGGGATTGGCCGGGTTTCGTCGTGGAAAGGATTAGCCAATATTGCGCGGCTTACTTTGACGAGGGGCAGGCCGTATGGAGCATGCCGTGGCGCGATGGCCCGATGTATCAGGGTTGGTTAAAGTTCATGCATTTCGACAAAAGCCCGCAAATGATCGGTTTGCGCGGGATTGGAGAAGCGGCCGCTGCGCTCCCAGCAGACGCTGAAACGGCCATTGCCTGGGCTCTGAAGGAACTCTCCATCCCGTTCGATCTGACCGATGATTATCTCTTTGCAGCACTCCTAAGCATTGGAGGCTGGGCGGGTTGGGCTAGATATTTGCGTTGGCAGGCCGAATTGAAGGGTGAGACCAATCTATCCTTGCGTGACCTCCTCGCCATCCGTGTGTGTTGGGATGCCATTCTTCACAAGACCAGCGCCGATATCGCCGTACGAAAGCAATGGCACCTGATGCTGCACACCCAACAAAATAGGGCGACAGAAAAACCTTCGGAGCATGTTGATGCCATTTTGCAGACCGCACTGGAGATCGGCTATCAGCGTTCATTAATCAAGTCACTAAAAGCATCGAAGTCAAGCAATGCAATCACTGAGCGACCCGCGGTGCAGGCTGCGTTCTGCATAGACGTGCGCTCCGAAATCATCCGTCGGGCGCTGGAAACAGTGGCGCCACGCATTCAAACCTTGGGATTCGCGGGCTTCTTTGGGGTACTCATGGAATACGTTCCATTCGGTTCGAATGCGCCTAAGGGGCATCTCCCCGTCATTTTCAATCCGCCTTATCGGGTGTGCGAGGAACTGAGTCATGCGGACGAGGATGAAACGCAACGGCACGCCGAAAAAAGGCAATTGCGTCTACGGGTGGCCACCGCATGGAAGAGTTTCAAAACATCAGCGGCATCGACATTCACCTTTGTGGAAGCCACCGGATTGCTATATGCCCCGAAGCTTTTCGGTGACAGCATGGGTTGGACCCGCACCGTACCCCATCCGGACGAAAGGGGCCTTAATATGGAGACGAAACAGAGACTGCGCCCACGGTTGATCGCTAGCGGTAATTGTAAATCTAGTGCGAAAAGTACCGGAATTCCAGAAGATGAGCGTGCGGGGGTGGGGGAATTCATTCTTAAAAACATGGGGCTGACGCAGTCATTCGCACGCCTGATCTTATTGGCGGGCCATGGCAGCACTACGGTCAACAATCCGCAGGGGACTGGACTCGATTGCGGCGCTTGCGCCGGGCAGACGGGAGAAGCCAGTGCCAGGATTGCGGTAACCTTGCTAAACGATCCGGCGACCCGCCGGGGTCTTGATGAGAAAGGGCTTAAAATTCCTGAAGATACGTATTTTATCGCCGGATTGCATGACACCACAACAGATGAAGTGATGCTCTTCGATACGGAAGATCTGCCGGCAACACACGCCAAAGATCTAGCGCAACTCCGCCAATGGCTGGCCGATGCGGGTGAACTTACGCGGATGGAGCGCGCCACCCTGCTGGGTACGGCCTCTCAAGTTCCTAAGGTGGTCACGCGCGATATGCGGCGACGCACTCGGGACTGGGCCGAGGTCAGACCAGAATGGGCGCTAGCGGGCAACGCCGCTTTTATCGCGGCCCCCCGCCAGAGGACAAGGGGGATTAATTTAGAGGGTAGGGCCTTTTTGCATGATTACGACTGGCATAAGGACGCAGGCTTCTCCACATTGGAGTTGATTATGACTGCACCCATGGTGGTGGCAAACTGGATCAACATGCAATACTACGGCTCCATGGTAGACAATCTGCGTTTCGGCAGCGGCAATAAAGTGCTGCACAATGTCGTTGGCGGATCTATCGGCGTTCTTGAGGGGAACGGAGGGGATTTGCGTGTCGGTTTTGCCTTGCAGTCCCTGCACGACGGTAATCGTTGGATCCATGAGCCGGTCCGTCTCAACGTGGTGATTGAGGCTCCGCAGGCGGAGATGGAGAGTATCATTTCCCGCCACGTTCTCGTCCGAGAACTGGTGGATAATGGTTGGCTTTATCTTTTCCAAATTGATGAGGATGGAAGTGTATCTCGTCGCGTACTGGATAAGCAGTGGCAAAGGGTGGCGTAAAAGATTCCTGCCGCATTACGAACCTGGACTTGCCAGAGATAACTATTTGAGGGAATATGTAAAGTACGTATAAGGGAGCCGACCAACACCGGCAGATGCGGCAAGCGACAATGGAGGTTTCTTTTTTATGAAAGCGCCAGAAGACTCTTCTCTGCCCAGACGGATTTTTCAGCAACGTGCGTTGCTTACCGGGTTGCTGTACGACCCATTGCGTCACCTGGCGGATACATGCAGTCGTGTGTGGGGTGACCGTCCAAAAATGGAGGCTGCGTTGAACGAGGCATTCTCCACCGTACCGTACTGTAAATTTCTATATGCGTTGGACACCAGTGGCGTGCAGATAACGTCCAACATCAGCCGTGAAGGGCTGCTCGCCGAGCACTTTGGCCGGGATCGATCGGACCGGCCATACATCAGAGAAGCATTGCTGGCCGCCGAGTATTCTAACAAAAATCGTGAAGCGCAGTATCAGCAATGGCCCTACATACGAGAAGGGGTCCAAGCCGTCGATTTTCTGTTGTGCGAAGCCTATATCAGTCTGCGTGCGCTACGGCCGTCGTTGACCGCTGTCCAATTTGTGCGTGACAGCGACGGCATACTTCTCGGCTTCATTGGTGCCGATTTTGCCTTGAGGGACTTGCCTCAGCCAAGCGAAATATATGAAGAACCCCGGTATTCCCGACGGTTCGAAGGAGAGCCGTTCATTGCAGATACGATCGATGCGAAGATGCGTTCGGAAAGCAAAATGGATCGGCATCTGGATATCGTGCTTAGTGTGGTGGAAGAATTGATACTCGTACATGGCGTGTATCATGTAATTCTACATTTCTCCAGCAGCCAGGCCATACTTTGGGTGATGGATGATCCGTATCGGTATCGTCTGCTGACCGTAGAAGAATTAATTGACCCGAATATTTGCTTGGCGTATCCCAAGCGCTCATATCCGGATGACGCTGTGGTACCCCCTAAAGAGGTTCGGGCTATATTGGGTAATTTACGGACGTTAAGATTTATGCAAGGAATGTTTTATTTACGCTCTGGATCTGTCAATATCTTTAACGGCACAGTAGGGTTGACATTTTCCTCCGATTGCTCTCATTATATTTCGTATGACGAGTTCCTCAAAAGGGATCATTCTTTATGGAATAATGGCTGACTGTCAAAGACAGTCATCAAGCAACAACTCAGCATGAATATTATTGGAAAACCCTACTGGAAGGGGAGCGTTTTGATGCACTATGAGAGAGTTTGCTAACAGTCGGAGGTATATATCACGGAGTAAGCATGTGCTTGCCTTATTGTACTGAAGGTGGGCCCAGGTCTTTCCGTATTATGCACGTCAATTCAGACTCTTTGATCACACTGTATTTAGTAAAAACGGCCGTACTCCCCTCTCCTCTACTCAAGGAAGAATTTCTCAGCGCGCAATTATCTTGTCCTGCCGACTGATGATGCCAGATAAACGTAGAGTGCAACCCTAACATTCCACCAATCAATCCTCAGATATGCCTATTAACCTTTTTCAGCCGACAATCGGACGGGCGTATGGTCCATACACGCATTGAGCAAACGCAGCGGAAGCTCTGGCTCCCAAAATCGCCGGTTGAAGTGGTAGACGAACTCGTCCAGGTACTCCTGCAGGTATTTGCCGGTGACCCCGTGGAAAGTACCCAGCAGCTAGGCCTTGAGGTTGCCGATGGAAATGTGTGCCCAGGGAAGCCATTCGTCCACCCGTCCTGCCGGAGTGACACGGCTTTCATGTTGTTGGGTCTCCCCCAGAACGCGCAGTGCCACCAGACCATCCGTGTGGGTGGGTTGCCATGGAAGCAGATGGCGTTTGGCAAACTGGCGGACATTCTCTGCGGATACCGATGGTGTCGTTTCCATGGCTGTGAATCAGCGCCATCGTTTGGCCACCATTCAGCGTCATAGGTGGCAACCCATAGCCGCAGCTAGATTTTCTCTAATATACTGTTTATACGCGGCATATTCTGTTATTAGGCTAGGAGACAGGCGGCTATGATTGATGTTTCATCCCCAGAACTGGACATATTTACGCGCTGATTCACACGCGACCGAGCAAGTCACACCATTCAAGGTTCCCTTTCCCTTGTTTGGCTCCATGAGGAGATATTCGCTATCCTCAACATAAGGTATTGGTTTCCGTGCAGGAAGGAGCATGACGAAGCAGACGAAGTTTTCCAGTCCCCCCTACTGGCGCTCAGCAGCGGCCTGTCGGGAAGAAGTGTCGGACGCCGGCAGATTTGCGTATTGGCGGGCGGGGCTTCGGATATTTCTGTGTACCGCCTTTATCCTGGGTTCGCCCACGATCCTGCTTTCTCCTGTGTCCCAGGCCACAACCATTTATCGTTGGGTGTCTCCCAATGGCACGGTGAGTTTTGGCGATCATCCTCCAGCCAACGCGCGAAAATTGGAAGTGCTGCCTGCCGCACCCCCATCATCCCTACCCGCACCAAATCTGCAGGCAGCTATCCCAGCTCCGTCCTCGCCCACCGATTCTGCAAGCCAGGGGAAAGCCCTGACAGCCATTGAACGACTGAACCTGCTGACCGCCCTCAATAATTACCAAAAAAGTCTGCAAGCGCCCCCGCAACCCCAGCATCATGTGTACGTGCCGGCATACATCGGCCCAGAGCCCAATTTCCCCTACCCGCATCGGCCGCGTCGCTGGCAGCATCCACCACCGCCCTTTTGGCGTCCCATTCCCCCGCCATCCAATCGCCCGCCGACGGTTCTATTGCCGCCGCCGGTGCCTGCATCAGCTTATTCCTCGCCGGTGTTGTTGCCATAAGGCTGCCAATCCGGGCTTGTGGCTAGCCAGTTTCAGCAGGATTCCGCTTCAATATCTAATCAAACCACATCTACGCCCTAGAAACACTGAAATATATCGGAGGGTATGTGGTCACAAGTAAATATCCTCCGGCAAAGCCGGAGGCTTTAGTTCGTGAGCCGCTCAAAGCGGCTTAAAAGGGGACGCTAACGCGGCCCCTCAGTTCTGTCGCCACCCAAAGGTGGGCCAGTCAGCTCCATATGTTCAACTGATCCAACCTCTGATCTTCTTGCTCCTGATGACGAATATAATCCCTTATCATCGCCTTATCTCGCCCCCGGTCGAAACAAAATATCCGCGCGCCCAAAAATGCTGACCCGCGAAATTACGCTTCCGTTCCCCGTAAGTCCGCGCAACATGAATCGCGCCCTTGCCCTTGATGTAACCCATCACACTCGACACCGCATACTTCGGCGGTATCGAAATCAGCATATGCACATAGTTCACCATCAGATGACCCTCCTCTATCCGGCTTTCCTTATGCCGGGCCAAGGCCCGAAATACCTCACCAAGATCATTCCGTAAATGACCGTACAGCACCTTACGTCGGCACTTCGGAATAAATACTACGTGACATTTGCACTCCCACCTGCCGTGCCTTAGGCTCAACCCCTCGTCCATCGATACCCCCTTCATTGTGTGCTTGACGGCTCACAACGTCGGCTCTCCGATGGACTCCACCTTATGTCAAACATTTACTGTCACTGCGGCAGAGCCGGGAGTTTTCCTGTTTTTGGTTAAACTATACCATTTGAATAGCGCCAATGAACGTCCGCTTACAGAAAGAGCCATTGGCCGATGCTAATAAGGTTTTGCGGTATCAGAGCGTATCGCCTACGAGTGAAGCTGGCGATGCGAAAGTCGAAGCTGCAGGAGTGGCTGGTGGCTCAGGCTATCAAGATCTTATTCGTGGCGGCGCCACCAGTCTTTAACCCTATCCGTGAACCGGCGCCCGTGTTCCGGGTGGGTGGCGGCATCCCCACCCCCACTGGCCAGACGCTAGTCCTGATCAAATTGCATTCGCAATTGCGCGACCTCACGGCCACGCAGGATCAGCCCCATTTCCCGGTTTTTATGAAAAAGCCGACCAGTCAAAATTGGCGGTACCGATTTCCACCTTGTGACCGGACACCACATACTTGGCGTGGTCGAAACGGTAGTGCCCAGCACCGGCCTCAAAAGCGTGAAGGTGCCCAGCGCAGCGTAGCACCCGTTTCCCGGACGGCCCGCGCCTCTTTGCGTACCCATTCACGGTTTGATGCCATATGGATGCTGGTCGAGCATCACCCGGACATTCACGCCACGGGCATGGGCGCGACGTAGTGCTGATAAAATGGGCTTGCTCGACAGGTAGTAAACATTGAGGTCCACCGTGTGCCGCGCATCGGTGATCACCTGAACGATAGGTGCGGGGCCAGCATGGGGTTCAATGTAGAGCATGCGCAGTATTCCTTGTCGTGTGGTTGTCGTGGATGTCATTTGGCTGGTAGCCGCAGAGCAAAGGAGGTCCCCATCCCGCTTTCAGTGCATCCCTTCGAGATCCGCCATGGCGCTGTCGCAGGAGGCGCTGATTTCCGCTTCGGAAATCCCTAACGCCTCCAGCATGAGGTTTTCCGGTCGAACAGGTCGAAAAGCACGCGTTTCATTGCCCCGGGATCAATGAAGTAACCCGCCTGGCCACCCCCTTGCTGCACCCATTGAACATCCATGAGCATCATCAGCAAGAACCCGATCTGTTCGCACTCCCGTGCGAGAAACCAAAGCCAGTGTGGCCACTCTTGGGCGATAGCCGCAAAATACCGCCGTACCTCCGGTATCTGCGGCAACTCCCGGTGGTCTTTTTCGTATCCGCTGACCACGAAATGCAACTTTCCGTGAAAGCGCCGCACCGTCTCCGCAGATTCCGTCAGCGTCATGAGGGCATTCAGGGCAAAAGCGATATTGCGGCTTTTTACCATGCGCTTGCTCACCAGAAGCACTACGGGGCCGTCGTGACCAACCAGCTGTTCACTGTCATGGATGAGGACGAATTCGGGGGTCATGGGATGCTTCCTTATTCAGTACCCGGCTCCATCTCGTTAAGCCAGTCCGGCGCTTTTGGAGGGACCGCGGGTACCGGCTGCCCATCATGCCGACTGCGTTCTGTGGCTGCCAGCCGCCACGCCCCGACATAACCATACTTCCACACCGTGTAGGTCCGAATGCGCTGTTTACCGTCTACCATAAATCGCGCTTCCCAGTAAACCCGCCGGATATATCCATTTTGTTTTCTCCAGGTCGATACAGACGCACCCACCAGCCGGTGGCTGAATCGTAGTCCATGCGAGTAATGGCGAAATTCGGGGAAGCCATGCGGTTAAGACGCTGCGCATTTTGCCCGCAAACGCATACCGGCCCGGAAGGTCGCCACCCGGCGTACGCCAATTTCAAAGGGCTTCCCGTTCCGGGGATTGCGCCCTGGCCGCGCACGCTTTTCCCGCAGCATGAAATTTCCAAAGCCCGAAAGCTTGATCTCCTCACCGGACGCCAGCGTGGCCCGTATAACATCGAACATCGCTTCCACCATAGCCTTGCAATCTTTAGCCGTTAGCTCCATGGTGTCGACCAGATGGTAGGTCAGTTCTTGCTTGGTAATGGTCACGGATACCTCATGGGAATCTCGAAGGGAAGAATCTATCTATCTAGTTTGGGCTGGCGGGGTAGATGCCTGAGAGGGCATTCACTATTCCCCAAGCGACCCCAACAGGGTAAGTAGCCAAGGACTTTGGGTAAATCGAATGGTTAAATCGGATCAAACATTCTTCTGGTGGGAGGGAGACACGCTGGTGGTCAACGTTCTGGGTAAACCCAGCGCGAGCCGAGATACTATTGGCAAACCCAAAGGCGCACAACTCAAAGTTAGTGTGACGGCTGAACCTCGCAATGGCCGCGCTACTGATCACATGGTGCGGTTTCTGGCGGGGGAGTTCGGCGTTGCCCCTTCGGCCATCGAGGTGGTATTTGGACGAATGAACGTCAACAAACAGCTACGGATCAAGGCTCCCGCACACCTGCCATCAGTGTTTCAGGTGCAGACGACCCTGCTCGACTGATGGTCGGCGATCAGGGCGAGTAAATATACGGGCATACCCCTGCGGCGCAATCATTTCCCCAAGAATCAACCATATGATTCGCATATTAGCAGAAACAGGGAAGCGTATGCTGCATTGGATCACTGATAGCCGTGCCGGATTTGTCACGCCACTCGTCATCGCCTTTGTCTTGGCGCTGGGTGTGTATGTACTGCCTGCGCTGATCGCATGGAGCATAGGGAGCCCCTACCGGGTAGCGATCACGGTACTGGACATTCTCCTAGCAGTCGATCCTATGGGGGAGGCATTCATTATATCTTTGACTTTGACGAAGCCATGGGGAAGCGCTTCAGTGCCCGTCATGGCGCTGATCCCTATTGCGCAGTAACAGCACCTCAGCCTGTGCGCCCAAATAGACATAGAGTCCCAGGGCCACCATAAGTGCGGCGGCGGCAACCAGCAATCCAATGGCAAGCCATAAATGCTGCGGGGCATCGAGTGCGAATTTAAAAACCAGCATCAATCCCTCGATGGAAACTGCAATCAGAATAGCGGCAACAAACCGGGTCAGAGTCCGTCGCGTCGTACTATGACGGCGGATATCTTTGCGTAACAATACTTCTTCCTCAAAGATGGTCTTTGCCAGATCAAAAACAGCAAGGGCCAGAGTAAAAAGAATCGTTGCCTGAAACGGTGCACTAAAATCATCGGAGGTGGTTACTGTAGACCATACGGGACCGAGCGCGATCAATGCATGCAGGCCGAGTGCCATGCTTACCATGAGTAACCCGGCGGAGAACAATAGGTAAATGAACTTGAAATAAGGTTCGAAACTACGCCGGCTGCCATCTTCTTCCAGAAACGCTAAAGTACGATCCAGTTCGCTATCCGCCACTACCATACCCAGCAGTTTGCCGGTCTCATCACGAACAGGTGCTGTTGCGGTGATACAAATATGGCCGTTGGTGGAGGAAAGATACGGTTCCGTGAGCACAGGGCTGGTAGCTTCCCTGGCCAACCGATAATAAGGACGATGGCTGCGGTTCGCGCCATCACCACCGTGTGCTTCCCGCCGCCGGAATGCCGCCACATTATCGCCAATCTGGTGGCCATCGGCGTCAAGCAAGTAACAAAGATCCAGAAAAGGATGCCGCTCAATCAAACACGCTAGGACGCGTCGTTGCTCCTTGCGGTCCTGTCTCAGCAGGTGCGGACTCGCTACGGCGTCTACCACACCACCCAATAGTGCCGAGAGATCTACCCGTAGTTCGCGAAAATGATCAAAACGATTCATGGATACCCTCCTGACAGATGCGGCTTATAGACGCCAGCACTCGGCAAGCATCTCACTATCAAGCAAATAACATGCCAATAAATGTCAAGGTAGGCTGCGGCGGCGGGTGGTTTGACGGCGCGTTTATGGCAGGACCCATACCTGGCTGTTTTCTTATACATATATTCTGATCATGGTTATATGCTCACTCCTCCTCAAGCGGCTTTACGGGCGTCCCCCGCTCTTTTTTACTCTTAATATCGCCTGTTGGAAGGGGCGCAGCGAAAAAGCAATGTGCCAATCCATGGGCGGGTATGTACATCATGCATTATCATGGTGCATACTCAGCGCCGTTTTAGGGCAATGTGGTCTACAGGCATGGAATGTCTTGTGGTCGAAGAAAATTTGCCGATCAGTTCAGTTCTCATGTCGCCCAATGTTACGCGAGCGAAATATATGGCAATTGAATCACAGAATTAAAAAGCTGCAAAAAGCCTCATCGGCTGTAATAAAATACAACCGATAAATGAGGCGCTGTTGAGGACTGTACACCCTGAATATTGAAATGCTCAGCCTGATCAGAGGCCTCGAATGACCATTTTCAGTCTGATTCTGGCATCAGATGGTGCTTGTTCCCGGTCACATCTGCACTTCTTCAAACAACCCTTTCCCTATAGATATTGAATAGAAAGGCTCCGTGCCCGAGAAATGGCGTCCATGCTGACTGTGCTCTGCGCCAGCCCCTCCTCGCCGAGTAACGGTCGCAATCCTTTGATCATCAACCGCAGCGCTTCTACGTAGGCCACATTGGGGGTACAGCACCATCGCCAGCACGAATATAGATCAGCACCTCATGCGGTAGTCCCCTCCGCCGTTGGTTTGCTACTCTGTGCCGTGCCAGGGTTTCGCGCACCTTGGCAAAAGGACAACGCATCGCTAGGTATCCCACTGTCAAATAGTCCGCCAAGCGGACGCCGGCATAGGGTTGTGCTTTGGTCCGTGCCATTACTTCCCCCAGGTTGGAAAAACCCTAGGGACATTCTGGCAGAAAATTATCTATCTAAACAGTATCGTGCTTAAAACTGCATACCCAAGCCCACATCGCCCCGGAATATATTAGGTGCTCCCTGTTGCGTGAAGTCGTCATCGTGCAGCCCCATATAGAGAGATACGTTGGCCATTAATGGATAATACGCGTTGACCCCCATTTGCAACAAGTCGGAAGTGGCTGGTGCGAATCCGGAGACATGCTGTGTTTCAGAGATACCTCCGAGGTACCCGATGTATCCGGTCAGATTGATACTGGGCAAGGAAGTC
Source organism: Acidithiobacillus sp. (assembly GCA_027351205.1). Taxonomy (GTDB): domain Bacteria; phylum Pseudomonadota; class Gammaproteobacteria; order Acidithiobacillales; family Acidithiobacillaceae; genus Acidithiobacillus. Next base: position 5,752 of record DAIEIW010000015.1, on the reverse strand, counting down.
GCCGCATACAGGCCGCCACCCAAGCCGTTTGTGCTGAGCGATGAGTGATAGTCGTAATAGCTGTTGCTCTGCGCGAAACGGTTATACGCGTACCCCACATAAGGTCCGACAGCCAGAATATTGCTGGCATTGAAAAGATAGCCAACTTTAAGGCCCAGTGTATTGGTATTGCCCCACGTGTACCCCTGATAGGTGGCACCAAACTCGTGGCGATATTTAGCCGTACCAAATAGTCCGCCATTATAAATACTGGCACGTAGGCCAAATACTGTTTATTTAGAGATCACTATTGGGTATGGCTTACAGTCGACATGGAGTGGATCGCCTCGGTCTCTGATGGGGTAATTGCTCATTTTCCTTCGAACTCCTCGAGGATTGCGCTTGCCTCGGCTGGTAACGGCCGGACCCAAGGCGATTTCCCGCAAGACACCCTGAAGCCAGGCTGCCCTACCCTAAGGGGGGAATAGCGCCGACTGCGGGCAGCCGGCGATGGAGGACGCGCACCGCATGGATGAAGGACAAATCCTGGGCGGCCTGGCCCGTTTGCGCCGCGGCTTCTGTCATCAGGTGACGGATGGCGGCATGGACCAACAGGAGGGCGTAGAACTCCTGTTCGACCAGTTCCGGGCGTTTGCTGCGCAGCACGACGCGGCGATCCGCCAGGTGGGTCTTGAGTTCATCGAAACTCGTTTCGATGGTCCAGCGCTGATGATAGAGGGCCGCCAATTCCGGCGCCGGTGCTTCCATGGGATCCAGCCAGTTGGTGATGAGCCGATAGTTGGACTCTGCATCGGGGATCCCCTTCAAGACATACTCGATGACGCGTACCCGGATGCCTTGGCGCTGTTGTTTTCGGTCTGCAGCACTGGGATAGACGGTGCTGAGATAGGAGCCATCCGGCAACCCCTCTTCTTGGGGCAGTTTCAGGGTGCTGCTCAGACGAAACAGGAGCCGGGCGCCGGTGGCATTCTCCTGTTTCCAGAGGTCATAGCTGTAAAAACCGCGGTCGGCTGTGACTAACATGGAGGTATCCGCATGAGCGATGACAGAGAGGGCCAATTCCCTCTCACCTTGTTCATAGGGACCCGGCGCGGCGTAGCACAAGGTGTGGGTACCGCATTCGGCCATAGCCACGAAGCGGAGCCTGGGAAAGGCCGATGCCCCTCGGGCAGAGGGCGGATAGCCGTACTGTTCTACATTGGGGGCCTCATCCGGCATATCCAGCGTGGAACCATCGATGGCCATGATCCGCAGGCCCCGGTACCACACCCCGGCCATACCCTGCGGTCCATGGGGGTGAACTTGCTCCCGATAGAGCGTTTTCAGCGGACCCGCTCCCACGCGGGTTCGTGCCTGGGAAATGGCGCCCTTGCTGACGGTGCCCTGTGCCAACCCCTCGTCTCCGAGAATCGGTCGCAATCCTTCGATCACCAACCGCAGAACTTCTTCGTAGGCCACATTGGCATAAAGCACCATCGCCAGCACGAAATAGACCAGCACTTCATGCGGTAGTCCCCGCCGCCGTTGACTTTCTACCCCATGTTGCGCCAACGTCTCGCGCACTTTGGCGATGGGGCAGCGCATCGCCTGGTATCCCACCGTCAGATAGTCCGCCAGGCGAGCGCCTGCGGAGAGTTGTGCCTTGGTCCGTGCCATCGCCATGCCCCCAGGTAACAGAACATGGGGGCCATTCTGATAGAAAACGATCTATCTAAACAGTATTGCTCCTAGGACCCGCTTCGAGAAATATCAGACGCTTGATGTTGTAGGTGACCGCCATCATGGTCAGTGCAAAGTCGGCCTGTGCCCGAAAGTCGGCCCGCGCCTGACCGATGGTCCGAATACTCTTGCCACCCATCTGCTCCATGGCGCCGAATACATGCTCGACGCGCGTCCGCACTTGGGAAGGTTTTTCGAGGCGCCCTCAAGTCAAAAAATCCTACTGCTTTTTGAATAGCCTCGATGCTTCTCTCGATTCCTTCCTCGGTAGGTGTACGTGCATTGAATCTCTCTGATCTTCGTGCCACGCCAATTGGACCGTTGCCATGAATTCCTTGAAAGCCGCTTCCATATCTTTCCACTCCTGCGTGTTCATGGCTCCCGCACCATGATTGGCCACCTTACCTAGGGCGTAATGATAGGCTTGATGGAGTTGCCCTAATTGGCTGGCCTCCGGGTATCCGAGACGCTCCAGTACCCCAAAGCCGCGGCAATGGCGAGCGTTGGGAAGAGCGTTAAGGTTGAGTTCGGCAGGATTAATCAACAACATCTTGCAGATCGCGCTGTGGGAAACCATGGTTCCCGCATAGAAGCCAAAAAGCGTTTGCGGATGGTCGGCTTTACCTCTACTGAAAGTTCGAAGGAAGCTCTGCAATTTTTCAAAAGAGAGGGGGGGCGAGATGGCATAGCCTTGGACGTACGGAATGCCCATGGTACATATGGCGTCCAGTACCTCTGGAGTTTCTACGCCTTCCGCCACCAGTTCTAGACCGAGATCCAGGGCTAAGTCCTGCACAGCTCGGACGATAGGTAAATCATCGGTAGAGTCCCCCAAGGTTCTGATGAATCCTTGGTCCAACTTGATCTTATCTATTGGAAGATTTTTGACGCGCAACAAGGAGGAATAGGCGCTGCCCACATCATCAAGCGCCAAGTGAATGCCGAGGTCCCTTATGCCATTGAGAATATGCAATGCCTGGGCAAATTCTAAAAAATCCCCACTTTCCAAGAGTTCTGCAGTGATCCGATTGGACGCAATGCCACTGCCATCTACCACACTTTTCAAACAGGGGATGCATTCTGTGCCAATTGATTGCGGTGCTAGGTTAAAGGAAATATCCAAGTTGAATCCTTGCTGGTCCAGTTTGGCAAGGTCGGATAACGCCTCCGTAAGCACCATACGAGTGAGTTCTGTGGTATTCTCTATCGTAAATTCGGAAAGGAATTGCTGAGGATGTATCATATCTCCTGCCGGAGACTTCATTCTAGCCAAGGCCTCCAGGCTGACAATCGTGCCGGTTCTGGTATCAATAATTGGCTGATAATACACCGCCACGGCTCCTTCCATGAGCAGAGTTTGGCAGGCATTTTGATGAATGGATAGTTCTTCTCCATAAATCATCCAAGTTCGAGTACGATCTTTCTTATGGCTCTTGCTAATATAAAGCGCTTGAGCCGCCTGGCGGATTAAATGTTCTATACCACCACTGCCGCTACTGCTTGGATAATGACTGAGCCCCATGCTCAAGGTGCCCGACCAACCCCCTTCCTCCAGAATGATAGGTTCTCCGATATCCGCTTCAATCTGAAGCAGCAAGGCTTCTAGTTCGCCTTTTGGAATCGGGCCATCCAGAAGCAGCACGAACTCATCCCCGCCCAGTCCTGCCACCCACCCCTTTCCATGAATGGTTAGCATGAACCTCCGCGCTATCCTGCGGAGGATCTCATCCCCCAAGGCGTGCCCATACTGGGTATTGAAAGCGGCAAAATCATCAAGATCAAGAATACATAGAACAAAATCTTTCCCTTGAGCTACGGCATTTTCGAGGCGGGCATCCAAGGCGCGGCGGTTGGGTAAACCCGTGACGGGGTCATGGGTGGCTTGATGCACGAGACCAGCTTGAAGATGCTGTTGTTCCGAACTGTCCACCAGGGTCCATACCGCCAATGCACCCTCATGGGTATCCTCCCTGACTAATCTGGCGCTGAGGTCAAGCCAAATCAGATCCCTACTGGCGCGTCGATAAGGAATACGGCGAAGAAGCGTGTGACCCGTAATCAGCAGTTCCTCATAAAGTGAGCCCACCAACAGATAGCTGGCATGATCAGGGAAAAACTCTCGGGTAGGATGCCCGACTATTTCTTCATCCCTTTTAAGACCCATCAGATGTAAAAGCCGACGGTTTACCCCAAGAAAGGTCCGGTCTGGAAACCGGACGAGCGCAATCCCCGCCGTGGTGTTGTCTAGCAGGGCATCTCTGAGGCTTGAGATTTGTTCCGTAGTTGGCGGTGTCTTGAGCATGACCGTTGATGTGCACCCCTCGGCGAGGTATATATAATCCTGAAACACAACTTTAGCTTATCCTTGGACCTTATGCACCACGCAAGTAACTACCCCTGCTACGTCTTTCGTCATTTGAGTAGGAGAACAGCGTTTTATCCCACGGTGAAATGCGTGAAGCCGAGCTTCTTGAAAAGGCAGGCATGGGATTCGTTCAGCACGTGCCAGAGGGTTTCATGAAGAATTAGGGCTGGGTGGCAGAGGATCCTGTTTGCTGCAGAGAGGAATTGAGCAGCAATGACTACCGATTACGTTGAACGGCCGCTGTTGGGACTGGAACCAACAACGCGTCATCAATATGCGACTGACAGCAGAGGGTCGGAAGCTGTCCATTGATCATCGGCAATGAATGTCCGCAATCGGTCTCGATACCGCCCTTTCCGGGTGACTGCGATCTGGTGGCTCTGCGTGTCAGCGACGTTGCTCACGGACAAAGCCTTTTATACCGAGCGATAGTCCTGCAGCGCAAGACACAGCGCCCCGTTCAGTTCGAAATCACCGAACCCAGCCGAGCGGCGGTCGCGGCCTGGATCGCAAAGGCAGGTCTGCGACAAAACGATTACCTCTTCCCCAGCAGGAAGCACGACTCTCCGCACCTGTCGACCCGACAGTATGCGCGGATCGTCGATCGGTGGGTGCGATCCATCGATCTGGATCCTGCCGAGTACGGCACCCACACCTTGCGCCGCACCAAGGCGACGCTGATCTACAAGCGCACCAAAAATCTCCGAGCGGTTCAGCTTTTGCTGGGACACACCAAGCTGGAGAGTACCGTCCGGTACTCGGGCATTGAGGTGGACGACGCCCTGGAGATCGCAGAGCAAATGGAGGTATAGGCAGGACCATACCTTGAGATAGTGCAATAGATGCCCTATCCTGAGCCTATGACGACGTATCCCCCGGTGGATGATTGGCGCGTGCGCATCAACGGTCGAGAGCCCCATCCGTTGCCTCACGTCCACGTCCAATTCCGGGATGAATCGCGGGTGTCCTTGGCCATCGAAACTGGGGAGTTGCTCCCAGGCTTTGGGACACCACGGAAACGATTGGTTCCCGTGCGCGCTTGGATAGCGGCGCGTCGGGAGACGTTGCTGGCGGAATACCGGAGGCTGAACCCATGAACCATGCACCACAAATTCGCAAAGCCGAGATCACCGGGCCATTCCAGGTCACCATCGAATGGTCGACTGGAGAGACCTTTGTGACAGACCTGAGCAGCACCACTGGTCCCAAGCGGGAAGGAGACCCCTTTGCCGCTCTCCACGATCCGGCGATTTTTGCGCAGGCCCAAAGCGATGACTGGGGAGATGGCCTGAGTTGGCCGGGCGGGCTGGACCTGGGAGCAGACCAACTGTACAACCTGGGTCGCCAGCAGGCAGGCCTGCCCACGCGTGAGGACTTCGCCGCATGGATGGAGCGAAACCGGCTCAGTCTGAATCAGGCCGCTCACGCTATTGGCATGACCCGACGCATGATTGCCTACTACAAAAGTGGGGCCAGACCCATACCGAAGACTGTTTGGCTGGCGTGTATCGGCTACGAATCATTGAGGCACAAGGCCGCATGATCCAATGCTGATTGGGCGCTTTTGCAGCGGGAGTCGACCTTCTCGTGCAGATTGCGGAGGAGTAATATCGAGCCAATAAGCTGACGTTCGGTGATGGCTCCACGAACTACCGGAGTTCGGCCATT
>DAIEIW010000014.1:0-4877 GCA_027351205.1 Acidithiobacillus sp. | reverse complement strand
GCGGGTATCAGCGTTGGAACAGAAATTTATCGGCCACGCAGGAGGAAGTTTATCATGCGGAACTGGTCGGGGCCGGGTTGCGCTATCAGTTCGCGCCCATGTCGCGGTTGGTGTTGTCTGCCAATTTGGAGGGCCTGGCGGTCATCGGCGGCGGGATGACCCCTTCGGGTAATCTAATCGCCGATCATTTGGGAAATGCTTCCTTTGGCACCAGTGGCGAGGAAAAACTCGCCGTCGATGTGGATTATCGACTCTCCGGTCCATGGCACGTCTTTGGCGGTTTGAACTTCACGCATTTCAATTATACCGGAGGCCATCTGAACAGCCCGCTCGCTATCCATCTGGGAAGTTTTGAGCCGCCGTCCTCCACGAACTTGCTGGGCATGGATCTCGGCCTGGCCTATGCCTTCTCCTGATATCACTCGGTGACGGTAGATCGATCCCCGAGTCCATGACGACTATGATGACCTCGGAAAAACTTGTGTACGAGGCTCGCATGACGATTCCAAACAACACTGTGGCCATGGAGACGCTGAGCCGCCGAATTCACTTTATTCGCGGGCTGAACGATCCCAAAGCGATAGGGGATGTGCCAATGTTGATCCATCGCGATCACCTGATGGTCAATGCCCCCTCGTCGGCTGAGCCATGTTCTCGTCCGCAGGTAGAATCCGGTCGGGAATAATGTGGACGTCCTGCTGCTGGTGCGCCAGGGATACGTTATGGCGGAGCAGACTTTCCACCACGGAAGCACGCAGGTCAGTCTGCACGTTATAACTCTTGTTACAGTCGTTCAGATACACCCGCAGACAGAATTGCAGGGCATTTTCGCTGACATCGAGCAGGAGCGCGGTGGGTGGAATGCCACGCGGATCATCTTGCAGGACGTCGGGATGATTCTGCCCTGCCGCCACCAACAACTGCTTTACCAGCGGGATATCGGCATCATGGGCAATGTTGAAGGGGATCATGAGACGCAGCACGCTGTCCGTATACGTCCAGTTGGTCACCTGGCCGGAGATCAGTTCAGAATTGGGAACGAATACTTCGGTACGGTCAAAAGTAAGAATCAGGGTATAACGGATGCTCATTTTCTGCACGTAACCTTGAGTCGTGCCCACCTGAATCCAGTCCCCGACCCGAATGGGGCGCTCCAGCAGCAGAATCAGGCCTGATACGAAGTTGTTGACGATGTTTTGCAGTCCGAAGCCAATGCCTACCGACAGGGCGCCGGCGACGATGGCAAGGTTACCGAGTGCGACACCGGCCGTAGAGAGCGCAATCAGCACCGCGATAATGAATCCAGTATAGCGGAGGATGGATAATACGGAGTGGCGGGCTCCGCTTTCCATGTGGCTGATAATCCGCGAGTTGTCAGACAGGTATTTCTGGACCAGGGCGTTGATGTTGAACAGGATGACGAGCAGTATCGCGGCGATCACCCAGCGGAAGGGCTGGATGTGAAAACCGGCAATGGTGAATCCGGTAATAAAATATTTCCAGATCAATGTAAATCCTGTATGGCTCAGACCCCAGGCATGCAGGATGAAGGCGGCCACCCCCAACCATACGGCGGTGTAACTTATCGTACTGAACCAGGTTATCCACGGCAGAGGCTGATCTTCTTTTAGGCGCAGGCGGCGGCGCAGGAAATGTTGCCAGAAACCGGATTTTTGTGCCGCCCGTATCCAGAATTCGGCAAGCCCCCAGGACAACAGGAATCCCATGCTGAGGGCCAGCAGGGACATCAGCAGGCCGAAGAACAGATACTCGGAAAGTTTGCGATAACCGGACGCCGTGCATATGGCGGTACCGATCAGGGCCAGAAGTAGGGCCATCCTGGGCAGCGGATAAGCTCGAAAAGGCTTTTGCACGCCAGTTCGCCAGATCAGCCATAACACCGCACCGAGGAGGACTAGATGGTATGCGGACACGAAAAAGGCCAGGTCTGCTGCTGACAGGGGGTCCTGAGGGGAAATGCCTATCCACACGAGTCCGAATAGGGAAAGGAGGGCAATGAACCGCAGGGTTCGCAGTGCGGAGCGCAGCGTCTGCCGCTCCCAGGAAAAATGGCGGCTGACGATGCCGGACGATCGCAGGGCCCACGCGAGCAGCATGGAGATAGCGGCATAGGCGCCCCAGGTGCCGGATATGAGGGCAATGAGGGGCGAAAAGGTGTTTGTAATATAGCTCGACGCTGCAACTGCGGCGACGCCTCCCAGCAGGGGCGCATAGTGGTAGAAATTACGCTGCGCATCGGATAAATCCAGCGTGCGATGAATGGCCTTGGCCAAAGGCACCCGCAGAAACGACAGCAGGGCGAATAGGAAGATGCCGATCCCGGCGGAGAGTTGCAGGCCCCTCTGGGCAAAAATGGAATGTTCATTCCAGGTAAGCCAGAAATGCTGCTCGTCAACCCAGGTGGCGGCAGAAACAGACAGAAGGGCCATGGCCTGCTGCCAGATGTCGTGATCGCGGCGCAACAGCATTTGGGCCAGTAGCGCATCACGTTTTTCGCGGATCTGCCGGATCAGATCCGCGCTCGCGACGGCGAGAACCTTACAGGTGGCGAGTTCTCCGCTCAGTGTTTTCTGCTCATTCTGCAGCTTCTGGCGTAAAACCGTCAGATTCTCCGGTTCGCCGGCGACGGCGGGTCCAAGAATGCCCAGGGCTTTGTCTGTCTGGCTCAGATCGCCGTTTTTTTCGGTCATGCAGGCGTCTGCATCATGGCCAATAGCGGTTACGCTTTTCTGCCAGTTCTGAAGCTGCCGCGCATCTGCATGCTGTGACAGCCCGCGATGGATGGCCTGCAGCGTTGTGTTGGCCGTCGAAAGCTGCAGGCCCGATGCCTGGGCCAGCAGTGGAATCGTCCACATTGCAAGGAGCATTCCCAGCAGAGAATAGCCTGAACATGAACATCGCCTGTTATCGGGCGTGCCGTTGTCGATTGGCCCAATGCTTCTGCGGTAGATCACGCGCATCTCCTTCCTTAGAACCCTTTTCCACCCGCCAGCAACTGGGCATCGGGTAAAAATCGTTTGTTACGTTATCACAAGGCGCGGTTATGTGCTCACACCGGATGTAGTTTTGTGGAAACGCTCCAACTACTTATTTATTCGTTAAAAATAAATCGAAGAGGATTTTGTGTCGGGGGCTGACGACAGGATTGCAGGTATTTGGTGCATATGGCAGAAGTTTTGCACTTGGCGATGTTTTGGTCCGATACCCGCAAAAAATGGGCATGACCTTGTGTATGCGTGCCATGTCCGTCGCTGGATGCAGTACATTTGACATTATGGCATGATACTTGCTTTATTCATTGCGCATCCGACGACCCAAGAGGAACAGCCATGAAAAAGCCCATCTATAATACTCTGTTAACGATGCTGATCGCCGCACCTTTTGTGGCCTTGGGGAGCTTTGTGAATACGGTGACCCCCGTCGCTAGCCCCACACATACCGCATCTGCCCAACCGGTATTACACGGTTTGCAGGCAGTCAATGCCGCGGGCCAGGCGGTGGGCCAGGTGGAACAGGCTCAGTGGCTGAAGCTGACGCCCGCGTCACCGGAGGGGAAGCCGGTAGGCGAAGTTGTCAGCGTGGTGCAGATATGGTCCGTATGAGTCGTGCCCGACAGGCGTGGGCCACGCTCAACCGAGTATGGTGCGGCGTGCGCCGTGGCTGAGCAGGGGGAGGGCCGCCCTTTGCAGTATGGGGGGCAAGGCGATGGGTTTGAGCAGCATCTTGATGGCCATGTCGAAAGGGTAATAGCGATCTACCCAGCCGCCTATGCGTTTCCGGAAGGCGGCAAAGTCCTCTACGAAAAACTTCTCTCCCGGATTTTTCACTTCAAAAGCATTTTTGATCGCCAGATAGCTGTCTTCCTGGTCTGCTTCCGCCACCCGTTTCCATAGTTCGCGGCCGATACGCCAGCGCGAATTTTTCTCGGCGGCCTGATATTGCCTAAAAATTCTGTAAAAATATTTGTAGTGGTGGACTTCGTCAGCGCGGATGTGTGCGGCGATCTGGCGCAGTACCGGCTCCGGGCTCGCCGCCTGAATCATCGTGTAGAAGCTGGCCGTACCCGTCTCGACGACACAACGCGAAGCCATCTCCAGCGCGTGAGTGGGTCCGAGCAACTCCGTGCGGCAGTAGGGCGCATATGCCTCCACGAAGCCCTGATACGCACGTTCCCAGTCGAAATCCGGCCAGACAAAGAGCACGTACCGGCGCAGCGCGTGCCCGTGCTGTACCTCTTCCATCTCCCACTCCTGGCGCAACCATATGGTGGCGCCGACATTTTCCTGGTAATACTCTACCAAGTTGCGGGTATAGAGATCGGAGAGCGTTTCTACAAAAGAGGCGCCGGCTAACAGGTAAAACCAGTCGGCGTTGCCGATGATCTTTTCTTTTTCAATGGTGGCATAGGGAATGTCGGTCAGGGACCAGGTCGGACGAACGCTATCTGCGGGCATTGTGTTGGCCGCCTCCTTGAGCTGCGGTGGATAGGACCTTTAATGATAGCGCATATCTGGCGGGACCGCGCGTGGCTGGCGTATTATCCCCCGGGTACCTGCCTAGGGCAGGTAATGTTGCGTTTTCAGGAGGCTGTCATGGCGTTGTGTGTGGAATTGCATCCCGTGGACCCGCAACCGCGATTGCTGGCGCAAGCGGCTGAAGTGTTGCGCGGGGGGGGATTGCTGGTTTATCCAACGGATACTTGTTATGCCTTGGGCTGTACGGTGGCGGCACGGGAGTCCCAGGAACGGCTGCGGCGTATCCGGCAACTGGATTTGCAGCATGACCTTTCGCTGCTGTTTTCCAGTATTTCTCAATTGACCGACTATGCCAAACTAGACGATCGCGCCTACGCACTG
>DAIEIW010000009.1:0-8861 GCA_027351205.1 Acidithiobacillus sp. | reverse complement strand
CTTTCCGGCTTGGCTCGGCGTTACCTCGGATAAACCAGGGGATTCGCCGAATTTGATTCCTGCCACCCTGCCCGTTTCCCGGCAGGGGCTCGATTTGGGGACAAGACCGGTGCAATCAACCGCTCTGCCACACCTCCGTGGCCCGCTAGTGTAGCGAAAGCGCCGCCTCATGGGAATGGACGCAACGCCAATGCACATTAAAATATTATATGCTTATTTTCTGGTTATTTATCCTGCAATTAAAAATAACTTGGTGTCACCCATAAGGTTCCGGGACTATACTGGCCGCACGCTCGCTATGGAGCGCAAACAGCGAACAGGGAGGAGAGGTCGATGTTCAGAAAAATGACAATGGCGGCCATTTTAGGGCTTGGCTTGGGGGGGCCAACGATGGTTATGGCGGCGGAGGCCGCCTCTGGGGCTACGGGAAGTACTGCCGGGGCGCCGGTTGCGCCCCCGGCTTTCATGTCCCCGGTCTGGGCGCAGGCTCTGTGCGCCGCGTGGAACAACAGCCCGACATTGACCGAAAAACTCGCGGGCTCATGGGCCAAAAATAACGGTGGTAAGGGTTACAAGGTCATGGAGGTTTCTGACTCCGACATGAAAACCACGCCGCCCGTACAGCTCGAAATCGCTTTGAAGGGAGGCAAAGCCGAGTGCATCTACGGCGGCCCCATCAAAGTCACCAAACTTAACTACAATTACGACTACAAAATGTGGGCTACTACCCATAACTGGCACCACATGGGTTCGCCCATGGTGGCCATGATGTGGGGTGACTTGAAGTTCAAGGGTCCGAAAATGGAAGCCATGGAAAACATGGGTCCATTCGCTGCTTTCCTGAAACTCGTCAAGGACGTGCCCGCAACGGTTCCCGCTTCCTGAGCGGCTGACCTGGACACAACACAAGGGGGCATCCGGCGTTCCGGATGCCCCTTTTGGCACGAACAAAACCCTGCCTGCTACCCCTTCTGCAGGCGCTCCAGCAGAATGGCGTTTACCTGATCAGGATTGGCCTTCCCCTGACTGGCTTTCATCACCTGCCCCACAAAGAAGCCCAACAGTTTGCCCTTCCCCGCGCGGAAGTCGGCCGCCTGTTGCGGATTGGCCGTGACAATGGCATCCACTATTGCCGCAATGGCCGCCACGTCGGTAATCTGCCGCAGTCCCCGGCTGTCGATAATGGCATCCACCTCACCACCACGATGAAAAAGCTCTTCAAAGATATCTTTGGCGATCTTACCCGAGATCGTTTGATCTTCGATACGCTGGACCAGCAGGCGCAGTTTCCCGGCCGAGACCGGACAGTCCTCAAGCTCAACGCCCGCCTTGTTGAGGGCCCCGAGCAAGTCGCCCATGACCCAGTTCGCCGCCAGTTTACCATCCACGCCGACGGCTACCTGCTCGTAGTAATCCGCCAAGGTACGGCCGGCGGTGAGTACGCCGGCGTCATAGACCGGCAGGGCATACTGATGCATAAACCGGATACGCTTGGCATCGGGCAACTCCGGGAGAGTCGCCCGCACCCGCTCGATACGCGACTCGTCCAACACCAGCGGTAACAGATCTGGGTCGGGGAAGTAGCGATAATCGTTGGCTTCTTCCTTACCGCGCATGGAGCGGGTTTCGTCGCGGTTGGCATCATAGAGACGTGTTTCCTGCACAATCCGACCGCCACTCTCCAAGATGTCGCGCTGGCGAACGATCTCATATTCGATCGCCTTTTCCAGAAACCGGAAAGAGTTGAGATTCTTGATCTCGGCACGGGTCCCATAGGGGGCGCCCGGCCTCCGCAGGGAGACGTTAGCATCACAACGAAAGGAGCCTTCCTGCATATTGCCGTCACAAATATCCAGATAACGCACCAGGGTATGCAGTTTTTTGAGATAGGCCACAGCCTCCACCGACGAGCGCATATCCGGCTCCGACACGATTTCCAGCAACGGCGTACCCGCACGGTTCAGGTCGATACCGGACTGCCCGATAAAGGCCTCGTGCAGTGATTTACCCGCGTCTTCTTCAAGGTGAGCGCGGGTCACGCCCACTACCTTTTCCACACCGTCAGGCAGTTGCACCGTCAGTGTCCCCTTGCCGACGACGGGCAGCTCGTACTGGCTGATCTGATAGCCCTTGGGCAGATCGGGGTAAAAGTAGTTCTTGCGGGCAAAAATACTGTGCCGATTCAGCTCTGCGCCAATCGCCAGCCCTAGAGCGATAGCCTTATCCACCGCTGCCCCATTGAGGACCGGCAGGGCACCGGGCATGGCGAGGCAGACCGGGCAGGTATGAAGATTGGGCTCGGCCCCGAAAGCGGTCGGACAGCCGCAAAATATTTTCGTGGCGGTATTGAGCTGGGCGTGGACTTCCAGGCCGATGACGACTTCCCAGTCCATATTCATGCCTCCCCCGCATGCACGGATGGACGCGCGCGATGCCATTGGGTTTCCTGCTGATAGCGATGGGCTACGTTAAGCAACAGATCATCGGCGAAATAATCCCCCATCAACTGCATGCCGATGGGCAACCCCGCCGCAGTGAAGCCACAGGGAACGCTGAGCGCGGGGATGCCCGCGAGATTCACTGCGATGGTGTAAATATCCGCCAGATACATGGCCACCGGATCGGCATTTTTGGCACCCAGCGGAAAGGCCGGAGTCGGGGTGGTCGGCCCGACGATCACGTCCACTTCCGCAAAAGCCCGCCGAAAATCCTCGCGAATCAGGCTGCGCACCTGCTGGGCTTTGCGATAATAGGCATCATAGTAACCCGCAGAGAGCACGTAGGTGCCCACCAGAATCCGCCGCCGCACTTCCGCGCCAAAGCCCTCGTAACGGCTCTGCTGATACAAATCGGTCAAATCCGCAGGGTTCGCCGCCCGGTGGGTGAAGCGCACGCCGTCAAAACGGGCCAGGTTGCTGGAGGCCTCCGCCGGTGCCAGGACGTAGTACGTGCTCACCGCATGGGGATTGTTGGGCAACCGAATCGACTGCACTGCTGCACCCTGGCGGGCGAGTTCCGCGATACCCGCCTGCACCGCGGCCGCCACCTCCGGGTCGAGACCTGCGCCGAAAAACTCTTCCGGTACGCCGACCCGCAAACCTTGCAAGGGACGCTCCAGCCCGCGTAAAAAATCACTGGCGGCGGCCGGATGACTGGTGGCATCGCGCGGATCATGCGCGGCCATCACGTTCAGCAACAGCGCGCAGTCCTCGGCGTTACGCGCCATGGGCCCGCCCTGATCCAGACTGGAGGCAAAAGCGATCATGCCGTAACGGGAGACCCGGCCGTAGGTCGGCTTGATGCCCGTGATTCCACAAAGGGCGGCGGGCTGGCGGATGGAACCCCCGGTATCGGTGCCGGTCGCCACGGGCACCAGCCCAGCAGCCACCGATGCGGCAGAACCCCCCGAAGAGCCACCGGGTACCATACCGGTATGCCAGGGGTTACGCACCGGACCAAAATAACTGGTCTCGTTGGAAGAACCCATGGCGAATTCGTCCATGTTCAGTTTACCCAGCATGACCATTCCCTCTGCCGCCAACCGCTCCACCACGGTGGCGTTGTAGGGCGCGACAAAGTGCTCCAGCATCTTGGACCCACACGTGGTGCGCACCCCCGCAGTGCAGAAGATGTCCTTATGGGCCATGGGAATGCCAAGCAAGGGACCATCCTCACCAGCCACACGCCGCGCATCCGCCGCCGCAGCCGCGGCGAGGGCTTTGCTCTCGGTAACCGTGACAAAGGCGTTCAGTGTCGGATTAAGGGCGGAGATCCGCTTCAGCAGCACCGTGGTCAATTCCACCGAAGAAAAATCCCGATTGCGCAAGCCCTGGCGGAGTTCCCGCAGGGAGAATTCATGGAGTTCCAAATGTGGCTCCTACTCGATAACTTTAGGGACAAGAAAAAGCCCGTGCTCAGCCGCCGGGGCACTCGCCATGAGTACCTCACGCTGATCCTGATTGGCAACCGTATCCGGACGCAGGGGCTGATCCAGGTCCAGGGGATGGGCCATAATCGGGACATCCGTCGTGTCGATCGCGCGCAACTCTTCTACCAGCCCCATGATGCGCTCCAACTGATCGGCCACTGCGGGTATTTCTGTTTGCGGCAGCGCAATGCGGGCCAGATGTGCCGTGCGCCGCACCGTATCCTGATCGAATGCCATAATTATGGTTTTCCTTTCCTGTTCTCGTGGCTCGGGGAAGATTTACCGGGTGTGGGTGTGGCGGCCGCCGGCAGCGGCAGTTGCAGGCCCTCCAGTAACTGGTTTTTACTGACCGCCCCACCGGATATCAGATACTGCTCATGCTGTTCCCAGGCGTTGCGCATAAATACATAAGGATTAACGGCCTCCTGGACCATACGGATGTTAGGCTCTTCGACATAGGCCTTGTTGATGATTCCCATACCCGTCAGGGCGTACTGAGCCGAACTGACAGTCAGATAATATGCCGGCCCGGTAAAAATCGTCATCGCTAGGCCGGGCAAGCTGCGCAGAGAACTGGGTCCATAAAACGGCAGCACCAGATAAGGTCCCTGCGGCACCCCCCAGACACCCAGCGTTACCCCCAGGCTGTTCTCGTGGTTGGGCAAATCCAGACGATTCGCCACGTCGAAGATTCCACCCAGACCGAACACGGAATTGACCAGAAACCGGCTGAGATCCACCATCCCCTGCCGACCGCGTCCCTGCAGAAAATCGTTGATAAAAATATAGGGCATGTCCACATTGGAGAATACATTGCTGACGCCCTCGCGGACAAAATCGGGGGTCACGGTCTTGTACCCGGTGGCTACCGGCTTCAGCACATAATCATAAAGGCCCATATTCAGATGAAACATCGGCTTGTTGACGGCCTCCAGCGGGTCCGCGGGTTTTCCCGTAGCGCCCTGAGGCCCGTTTACCGTGGCACATCCCGACAGGGTCAACACACCGATGGTCAGCGCAACCCCAGTTAAACGTATACTCGATCGCATCATCAGGACCCTTTGGCGTACCCGGCAATCTGCGCTTTCAGGTGCGCAATCAGTGCGGCAAAACCCTTTTTCTGCATGGTTTCGGTATATTCCGCCCGCCGCAGGGAAAGGTCACTGACCCCGTCCGCGACGACATTGACGATGCGCCAGTGATCTCCATCTTTCTGCAGGATATAGTCAAAATGGTGCATTTTACCGTTATGCTCCGTAAAGGTACTGAATACCCCCTCCGCACCGGGCTGCAGTGCCTGACTGCTCACAATGGCAAAATGCTCGCCGTTGTAGCTGTCGAAACGCGCGGCGTAGGTGGCCGCGGTGAAATCCGCGAGCACCCCGACAAACTCGTTTTGTTGTTCCGGGCTTAGCTTTTGCCAATAGTCACCCAACGTCAAGGCGGCGATTCTCGGGTAATCAAAAACCTTCTGTACCACCGGGGCCACAATCCGGTAACGGCCGCTATAACCCAGGCGACGACCACCCTGCATGGATTTCAGCAATACCCCATCCAGGGTATTGATCGTCGCCTCCGGGGTGCCGCCGACCGCTGGCGCTCCATGGGACGATGTGGTAGGTGCGGCCACCGTCACCGCAGCGGCAGACAGGATCGGAGCGATCCAACTGACTGTGCAGGCCAGCAGTACAACCAGACTTTTCCTGAGCATGAAATCCCCCTTCACCATGAACCTGATATTTTCCGGAACCGCCTTCAGCGCTCTACATGCAAAGGGAAAACCGGGTGTTCGGTACCCTGAGCAGGGGGCGTTACCGGCATATCCGGTGCCATGGGACCGGCCGTGCGTGGCCCCAGCAAGGCCACTTTAAGGGCTTTCAGCGGGTGGGCGAAGGTATCGTTGACGGCCGTCGGCTCGAAACCGGAATGCACCTGGCACTGGTCGCATTTACCATTCACGCCCACTCCATATTTATCCCATGGCGTCGTTTCCATAAGTTCATTGAAGGTCTGCGCATAGCCCTCGCTGACCAGGAGGTAGCAAGGCTTCTGCCAGCCAAAAATGTTGCGTGTCGGATTGCCCCAGGGCGTGCACTGATAATTCTGGTTACCCGCCAGGAAATCCAGAAAAAGGCTGGACTGGTTGAACTTCCAGCGCGACTTCCGCTCTTTGCCGATGCGGAAGATGTCACGGAAAAGCTGACGTGAGGCCCGACGCTGGATAAAAACCTCCTGCTGCGGTGCGCGCTCATAATTGAATCCGGGCGAAATGGTCACTCCCTCCACCCCCAGCGCTTTGCAGTCATCCAGGAAAGCGGCCACCTCGTCGGCGCCCTCCCCCTGAAACAGGGTGCAGTTTACCGTAACCCGGAAGCCCCTCCCCACCGCTTCGCGAATGGCTTCCGTAGCACGTTGATAGGTACCCGGCTGACACACGGAATCATCATGGCGATGCGCATTGCCGTCCAGATGCACCGAGAAGGTCAGGTAAGGCGACGGCCGGTAATCGTCCATACGCTTCTTGAGGAGCAACGCATTGGTGCAGAGGTAGACGAAGCGCTTGCGCTCGACAAGGCCTTCCACGACCGCGGGCATATCCTTGTGAATGAGTGGTTCGCCTCCAGCGATGGAGACAATGGGAGCCCCGCACTCCTCGGCAGCGCCGATACATTCCTCGACGGACAGCCGCCTGTCGAGTGTTTCATCGGGATAGTCGATCTTACCGCAGCCCGAACAGGCCAGGTTGCAGCGAAACAATGGCTCCAGCATCAGCACCAAAGGATAGCGTTTACGCCCCTGCAGCTTCTGCGCCAGGATGTAGCGTCCTACCCGATAGCTCTGAATCAAAGGAACACCCATGACAAAACACCCCTCTCGGCCGCAACGCAGCGTATATGGATAATGAATGACAAACTTCGATCAGTATAACATACCAAGTCGTATGTGGGACAAGGCGACGAATCCTCAGGTGACACTGCTCCGAGACAAAAAGAAAAACAGCATGTTGGCAATCCGCGGCGCCAGCTTCGGGCGCAACAGACGATCATCATAGGGCGCAAAACGCCGGTCATTTTCCTGGCGGCAGAGCGCAAGAAGCTGCTTCAGGCTGACGTCTTTACTCACCTGATCATGCCCGGTCAGGGTAAAATTTTCTTCCTCATGCGCATGTAGTCCCCGGGCGGTTTGTATGCGCGCCCAGGCCTGCAGGGCAATCACCTGAATGCGCTGGAGCTCAAGCGTCACCTTTTTCCGCCAGGGCAGACGCCGGCGGTGCCAACTCAGCCAGTTGACGAAAAATATGATATGACGCGCCTCTTCCTGCATGACCGGCTCGAAGATCTTCACCAGGTCAGGCGGAAAGAAACCCGAGTCTTTGGCGGCAGCGAACAACCCGAAAGCAAAGTATGAATCCAGGCATTCGCCATAACCCGTATAGAGGAACTCCCAGTACGGATCGCGCACCTGTGGCGGGGTAGGTAATGGCGGAATTTCGATACCATAATGCTGCACCAGGGCGCGTAGCAGATCGGAATGGCGCTGTTCCTCCTGCCCGTCGAGGGCCACCGCCGCTCGCACCACCGGGTCCGGCTCCCGCTCACCCATGCTTTGCACCATACGCGCCGTCACGCTTTCGGTGGCGACGGCTTCGCCCCAGAACGGCAGGGACTTCACCCGCTGCGCAGTCTCCGCGTCCAGTTCCGGCCAATCCATATGCTGCGGATCATAATGAATGTGCGTATCGTGAAAGAACTTGCAGAACAGGTCGCGATGGGCGTCGGACCCTGGATCCAAAGACATCGCCGTCATGAAATGCCCTCCCCGTTGGAACGTATTTGCCGCCACTGGCGGTGCATATGATGGCCTTCCAATGCTTGCCATGACAAGAGTACCGGAATGCCCGTCAGGGTTTCGCGGAAGCGGCGTGTCAGAGAAAAGGCCAGGGCCAGATCAGGCCCGACACCGATCGCGCTGCCGAACAGAATGAAACCGCCCTCCTGCACACCCAGTCCGCCCGGCACCAGAAACGCCATACTGCGCAGGGCCTGCCCGAGGCTTTCCAGGAGTAGCGCTGCCCAGAAAGGGATGGGATGAGCCAGCAGCCAGAAGGTGAACCAGACTTCCGCCGTGCCCGCCAGCAGACCGCTCAGTTGCCAGAAATTCGCCGGGAGCAGACCCCAGCGGCGTGCGTAGAGCCGACGGATTTCGGCATCCAGACGCTGGGGCTCTCCTATCAGCGCAAGCAGGTCCTTACCGCCCAGAAGCTTCTTCATCAGCATCTGCAGGACCGTGAATAGCCCCCAACGATATTGCACCCAGATAAAGGCCATGAGCAACGGCAGGATCAATGCCAGAAAAAATACCACCTGGAATTGCAGATGGTGGTCACTGACCGCGAAAATCAGCACCACGAACCCCGCCAGCGTGAAGATGAACTGGCTCAGCAGTGTCAGGGTGACTTCCACCATGACACTGGCCCCGGCGACATAGCCGGGCACGCCGTAGTGTGTCAGGAGGCGTACACCGAGCACTTCCCCGCCCACCCGCGCCACCGGCAGGAGGCCGTTGGCCGCTTCGCGGACCAGCGCCACCCATAGCAAAAACCAGAAACGGACGCGCGCCTCACCGCGCAGCAGCCACTTCCAGCCCAACACGTCCAGGGACAGCGGCAGCAGGTGAAAGGGGACAAGCCACAGCAGACCCCAGCCCGCCACCGCCAGCAATTTCAGGATGTCGGAAACGCCGGCATGCACGACCAGGAAGACGGTCAGGCCCAGACCGAGCAGACCGGCCGCCAGCATCATCACTTTCTGTTTCAGCAAATTAACTGCCTTCATCCTGGGCAATGCCCTCTTCACGGGGTGACGGGGTAAATAGCAAGAGCAAAGCCGGGAGCACGATCAGAATGCACAGCAGCACGATGGCCAGCGCGAGG
>DAIEIW010000242.1:0-6959 GCA_027351205.1 Acidithiobacillus sp. | reverse complement strand
GATGGTGTTACACCCCGGCTGAGGTTCAGCCCGACCGATGCACGTCACGCATCGCCTTCGAGAAACCAGTGAATCCCTGTGACTGGTTCGGCCCTCGGGCCTGGGATACCGTCGATGTTCTTCAACCCTCGCGGGGTCAGCCACCCCGCCAGGGACGCGCTGACTCCGCTTTTTTCTTTTGGAGGTCAGCATGAATACCTTGGAAGCCTACAAGCTCAACAAATCCGCCATTCTGGCAGCACTGCGCGCCGCCGGCGCCACCGCGGCCACCGTCACCTACGCGGGTGATAGTGACGATGGCGGGGTCGAGGACATGATCGTCGAAGGATTGCCAGATCAGTCCGCGGCGGGCCCGCTTCTCGCAACGCCGATCGTGGAAACCATGGTGTCTTATCCATGGGATCCGCTGACCGGCTGCCCGTCAGAAACGCCTGTCGTCTCTACACGGGAAAGCCGGGTCGACACGGCATTGGAGAACCTGGCATGGCACGCCGTCGGAATGGCCGGACGTGATGGTTGGGAAAACGGCGGCGGTGGTGGCGGTGAGTTCACCCTCGACGTCGCCAGCGGCACCACCACCCTTGATCACTATGACAACTATACCGAGCAAGTGCATTGCGCCTGGTCGGAGCCATCCGAAGACCCAGAAACGGAGGCCGTCTGATGAAGTCCGCAGCCTACGCTTCGTTGGCGGCGTTTCCCGGTAAGACCGTGGCGGAAGCCATGGCGCTGGCCGGGACGGCGTTCGCTGTGGGAGATATGCGCCTTGACCAGGTGCAAATCGGCCCACAGAACGCCGGCGCACTGGATTGGCTTTCGGCCCAGGCCTTGCAAGAGGCCTACCCGGATACCTGCTTCAGGCTGCACGCCAATGCGCGGGTCGATGGGTGGTCCTCTCTCGCTGACTTGGCCAGCCTGCAACATCATGCTGGCTATTTCATCGAGCTGGCCAAGATCAGTCTGGTGTTGGAGGCGCCAGCCTACACCCTGCACGCCGGATTACGGCGCAATGCGGGCATGGCCACGCTGCAGTCCAATCTGCTGATATGCGAGGAGTTGTTCGAGTGTCCGGTCGGCGTCGAAGGGATGTATCCCACCGACAACGACCGCTACAACGTATCGACCTGGCAGGAGTACCGCGCCATGTTCGATCGCGGCATGCGCTACGCGCTGGACCTGTCGCATCTCAACATCCTCGCTTGCAAAACAGGGGTTCGAGACGATGGACTGGTGCGCGAGATGCTTGCCTCGGAGCAGTGCCTGGAGATTCACGTCTCCGGCAACGACGGCGAAACTGATCAGCATACGCCGATCGTCGGCGAGACGTGGTGGATGCGCCTCCTGGAATACGCGCATCCGGCCGCGGTGATGTTCACGGAAGAAAACCGGCTGCGCCGGTAGACGTTTTTATTTCAACCCCGCAGGGGCGGATATGCCCCTGCGGGGCATCCCCTCCTGCCTCTTCACAGGAGCAATGACATGGCAAACTGGTATGGCACCGCACGCACGAATTATTTCAGGGTGAAAGACCCCACGGCCTTTAAGGCGTGGATCGAGTCCCTGCCCTCCTGCGTGCTGATCGAGCAAGATGGCGGACTGTTCGGTTTTTACTCCACCGACGATTCCGGCGGCTTCCCGTGTGATCGGTTTGACGAGGCGAGCGGCGAGCATGTCGACTTCGAGCTTGCCGATGAACTCGTTCCTCATCTGGCGGAAGGCGAAGTGGCGATCCTGACGCAGGCGGGGGCCGAGAAAGTGAGGTACATCACCGGCTACGCCCTGGCCATTACTTGGGATGGCCGCAGCACGGCCGTCGATCTCGACGACATCTATGACAAGGTGCAGGCGGAATTCGGCATCACCCCGACCAAAGCCTATTACTGAGCGCTTTTCGACATCCGCTGTGGACGTGGGCCAGGCGATCGTGCCTGGCTGCGCCCACGCAACATTTATCCCAAGGAGATATTCATGAAGTCTTACGTGGTGAGCTACGCGCTCGATTACAGCCATGTGGTCAGTATCGGGCTGCGCGCCAATACGGCCGATGAGGCCCAGCTGGAAGCGCAGCGCCTGTTCGACGCCGGCGACATATGGGATGACACCCCGGCATGCCCGCTTCTGTTCGATGACTACGTGGAAAAAGATGACAACGTGCTGGAGTTCGAGGCCATTGAGGTGGACGGATGGCCACAGCCGGATTCAAGCGTCACGTTCCACAAGCGCCGGGAAATCGCCTTGGAGGCCTGTCGCAAGCTGGTTGCGATGCTAAGGCGGCGTCAGCAGGGAGCGCCTCTCGGCATCGACGCGCTGGATGACCTGCTGGAGTTGGCCTTGCAGGGGACCGGTCAGTCACTGGAACCGGAGGGACCTTGCCATCAAGAAAGGATCGCCCAAGCCGGCGAGGCATAGGCAAAATCCCGCTGTTGGCTTATCCTAACCGAGGGGCGTCGTTTCCTCCCTGAAATCATCGCCCCTGTTCAGTCCTGGCGCTTGCGCCAGGGCGCTTTTCTGAGGTGGCCGGTACCTCCTCAGCCAAGCGCGTTTCACCGCCGACTGCCGGCAGCAGTCCGACCGATGCACGTCACGCATCGCCCCTGAAGCGCGTGAATCCCTGGAACGCGCTCGGCTCGCAGAGCCCGGGATACCGTCGTTTCATCCACCCTCGCGGGGTCCGCATCCCCGCCAGGGGCCGTGCGTCTCCGCTCCCCTATGCAACACCAGGAAAGGAGCCACCCATGTATCGAATCAAGGAAATCGCCGACGTTTTCGTGGATGCCTGCATCCGCACGGAATCCGGCGATCTGATGTTTCTCAGTTGTTATGGCCGTGATACTGCCCTGCAGCAGTTTCTGGCTTCGTTCAGTCTGAGCCCGCAAGAGGGTGGCTTGTTGCAGTTCACCCTGGTTGATGATGATGCGCCGGCGCGTGGTTACATGGTCCATGTCGGCGCGCACGAGCGGCTCACCAAGCTGACCGGGCGGCTGCCGCGCGCCAACCTCTTCGGAAATCTCGCACATATGTGGATCCATGATCCGGTGCTGGCCACTCCGGACCGCTCAAACCGGACGGGCTGGGTCCTGGCGGATCGACCGTTCACCGAACCTGGCGTGCGCGAGGAGGTACTCGCTGGCGTCTGGTCGCTCTATCGGACCCTCTCCCCTCTTCCGCTGCTCGATGACTGGCGCGAGGTGGTGCTTAGAGCCACCAAGAAGGACTGCCTGACCTTGCTCGACAACACCGACTATCCGCCCCTGGGCAGCGTCACGGCCGTGAAGGTGAGCTTGCCGGAAGACTTCCCAGAGCTGATCTCACGGATGGTCAAGAGTCGAATGATCGGGATCGCCAGCGAATCCACGGCCTGCCTGGCGGCCAATGCCGCTACCTACGCTGCGCATAGCCGCGAGGCCATGTAGAGCATTACTTTTTTCCACCCCGGCGGGGCCCCACCCCGACCGGGGCGCGGGTGCCCGCCTTCTTTCTTTTCAAGGAGGCAATCATGCAGGAAACAGTGCAATTCAGTGATGGCGCCACGGCGGAAGTGATCCCGCTCACCACGTTCATCCAGGACTTCGGTCAGGGCTTGCTGGACGCCGTGCAGCAGCAAAACCCGCCGGTGTATGACGGCAATCCGGATCCGCTGCGTGAAGCGGTGATGGATGGCCTGACGCGCAATCCGTTCCCACCCCAGCGCGCGGTGGTCCAGGCCGTTGCCCGCTTGCTGGTGGACGAAGGCCAACCGGCCGCGGTCATCAACGCGGAGATGGGCACGGGCAAGACCATGATGGCGACCGCCGCGGCCGCAGTGATGTATGAGGAAGGCTATCGGCGCACGCTGGTGATCTCCCCGCCACACCTGGTGTACAAGTGGCGGCGGGAAATCCGCGACACGGTGGCCAATGCGCGCGTCTGGATCCTCAACGGGCCGGACACGCTCAAGAAGCTCATCCAGCTGCGTTTGATGCAAGCGCCGCCGGCGGTACCGGAGTTCTTCATCATGGGGCGCGTGCGCATGCGCATGGGGTTCAACTGGAAGCCCGCGTACAACGTGAAGCGCACCCGAGTGGGCGAAGGCAATTATCGCCAGACGGTGCGTTACTCCTGCTGCCCGCGGTGCGGTACGGTGCTGACCGATGACGAAGGCCACCCCTTGACCGAGCTGCTGGCCGACTCGAGGTTGAGCGTCACCCGCTCCACCTGTACGGCCCAAGTGGAAACCATCCGCTACGTCAACGACCAGCGAGTCGTGAGCCGCCGCCCTTGCGGTGAACGTCTGTGGACTCTGGTATCGAAGTCGGGCACCGCCAAGTCGCGCAAGGACATGCTCCTCGATGCGATGAAGCAGATTCCGACCATCGGCGCCAAGACCGCGGAGAAGCTGCTGGGCAAGTTCGGCGAGGACATGCTCTCAGGGATGCTGGAGGACAATGTGTTCGAGTTCATCAACCTGATGGATGAGGATGGCGACCTCTTTTTCTCGGACCGGCAGGCCCGGCGCATGGAGCGCGCCATGGCCAACACGGAGTTCTCGTTCGGACAAGGCGGCTATCAGCCCACCGAATACGTCAAGCGCTATCTGCCCCAGGGGTTTTTCGATCTCCTGGTGGTGGATGAGGGGCATGAGTTCAAGAACGATGGCACGGCTCAGGGCCAGGCGATGGGCGTCCTGGCGCGCAAGTGCCGCAAAGCCCTGCTGCTGACCGGGACGTTGATGGGCGGATACGCCGACGACCTCTTTTATCTGCTGTACCGGCTCAACCCCGGAATGATGATCGAGGACGGGTTCACCTATAACGAGCGTAACTCCATTGGACCGGCTGCGATGGCCTTCATGCGTGAGCATGGGGTGCTCAAGGACGTGTTCAAGGAGACGGAAGGCGAGTCGCACCGCACCGCGCGCGGCAAGAACGTGTCGCACCGGACGTCCAAGGGGCCGGGGTTTGGGCCCAAGGGCATCATGCGATTCGTTCTGCCGCTTACGGTGTTCCTGAAGCTCAAGGATATCGGCGGCAAAGTGTTGCCCCCGTACCGCGAGCACTTCCAGGAGGTGCCAATGACGCCTGAGATGGCCACGCAGTACAGCCGCCTCACGCAGGTGTTGACGGCCGAGCTGCGGGCTGCGCTTCGCAAGGGTGATACGAGCCTGCTGGGCGTCGTGCTAAACGTCTTGCTGGCGTGGCCGGATACCTGCTTTCGAGAGGAATCCGTGCATCATCCCAGAAGCCGTAAGCAGCTGGCCTACGTGCCGGCGGTCCTGGCGGAGGATGAGGCCAGTCCCAAGGAGCAGGAGTTGATCAGGCTGTGCAAGGCGGAGAAAGCCCGCGGTCGCCGCGTGCTGGTGTATTCCGTCTATACGGGAACCCGTGACACCACGACCCGGTTGAAGAAGCTGCTCGACCGGGAGGGGTTCAAGACGGCGGTGCTGCGCGCGAGCGTGGAGGCCGTGAAGCGCGAGGATTGGCTGTTCGATCAGGTGGATCGCGGGGTGGAGGTCATTATCACCAACCCCGAGCTGGTGAAAACCGGCCTGGACATGCTGGAGTTTCCGACCATCGTGTTCATGACCACCGGCTACAACGTCTATACCCTGCAGCAGGCCTCCCGCCGCAGTTGGCGGATCGGTCAGAAGCAGGACGTAGACGTGTATTTTCTCGGCTATGCCGGCTCAGCCCAGATGGGCTGCCTGGAACTCATGGCCAAGAAGATCGCCGTGTCGCAGTCGACCTCCGGTGACATGCCGGAGTCAGGCCTGGACATCCTCAACCAGTCGGGCGATAGCATCGAGGTCGCCCTGGCCAAGCAGTTGATTGCAGCATGATTGGCACCCCCGTTCCCGCAAGGGACCGGGGGCTTTTTTTGCGGTTGCGCCCAGCTGGGGCTTCAGGTGTGCCAGCCAGATGTGCAAAAATAGGATTTATGTGCGGCCGTTTCGCCCAAACCTCACCGCTCCGGGTCTACGCCGACATGCTCCACATACGCGAGCCCGGCGAAAAATGTGGGAGACAAAATCCCGCAATACGATTTGCGCCCGAGCATGTGCCCTACACTTATCCGCTGGTTCGAGACCAAGCCGGCGCTGTTCTCTTACTACTGGGGCTTTCTTCCGGCCTGGTCGAAAGAGGCCAAAGGACCAGGCGGCATGCGCCCCATTAACGCCAGGATTGAGGGGGCTGCAACCAATGGAATGTTTCGGCATGCGTGGACCCACCAGCGCTGCCTGATTCCTGCCGACGCCTTCTATGAATGGGTACCAGTGCCGGGCCATGGCAAACAACGCTATTGCCTGCGGCGCCGAGACCATGAGCCGATGATGTTCGCGGGCCTGTGGGACATCTGGCGCCCCCGTGAGGGCGGCGAGGACATCCTGCGTACCGCCAGCTGCTTGCGCATCCAAAGCCGGCGATGTTGCGCGCCGGCGCCGTGGGAGCTGTTCAGTCATCGCCAGCGAACTGTACAGCGGAAGCGTTCCAAGGCTCGTCTGCTTTGCTTCCGGATCAACTTCCGCAGCCGCCTCATTGGCGACGTTTGTCATTCATCGCCAATCGGGCAAGTCCTCGATCACAAGCTGCCGCTCGCCGCTACAGCAGTTCCTTTCAGCTACCGGCCTCGCCCTTAGGATGATGCGGAATAATTGGGACCTTAAATCCGTAGCCCCCCGGCGTTTCCCAGCCTCCTGGGACTCCTGGGATTGGAACTAGCACTGGGCACGTCTCCAGCCAGGCTCGTATCGGCTTCCGGTAGATGGTCTTGGCCTCTGGCTCGATAACCCGACCTTGCATTTGTTGCCGGACCTGCTCGACGGTGTAATAGGGTTTGAGCGCTCTTAGATCCGGTGTGCTCATGAGATTGGAATGAGTCAGTTCTGGAGGGAAGTCACTTAGAGGAATGCGCTTCCATTCACCGCCGACGTACTCGAAGAAAATATAAGGCGGGTTAGGCCGCCTCCACTTGTTATAGGAAAT